>DASUEC010000076.1:0-10320 GCA_036275255.1 Limnobacter sp.
CCAGATCGCACAAGCCCTGGTAAATCTGCTGAAGGCAGTCGCTGCGCTCGGCTTGCACAAGCGCTGGCAACTGCACACAAATGCGATACTGCTCGAGGGCCTCAGGCCATCGCGACAGCCCCACCAAGGCCATGAGGCGCAAGCGCAGCACCTGGGGGAAACGAGCCATCGCAGGATCCAGTCCGTCCAGCATGGAAAGCACTGCATCGTATTGCTGCTTGGCCAAAGCCACCCGTGCGCGCAAAACCACCAGCGCATGGCCATGTTGACCATTGCCGGCTTTGTCTTGGGCCAAAATTTGCTCCGCTTCATCGAGACGATCGGCCTGAATGGCAGACATGGCACGAATCAGATAACTCAGGTCCGTCTCAACCCCGGTGCCTATTGCCCACTTCAGCGCCTTCTTGGACCCGACGTCATCGCCAGTGATCAGCGCTATAAGGCCCTGGGTGTTGGCACGCAACAGGGCATCCTGCTTGCGGTTTTGCAAATAGGCCTTCAGCCGCGCAGGCAATTGCGACGAGGCGCGCAATGCGCGCAGAGCAAAATACAGCATGAAGAAAAACACCAGCAGCGCGATGATCACAAAATTCAGTGACATGTCCACTCGGTAATGGCCTGCAAAAACCAGCACCTTGGCGTCGTTGGTTTGGGCAAGCAAAGTGATGCCCACAGCCAAAACCACAATGAGCAAAAGGCCAATCAGCTGCCTCATTGGCGCTCCCCCTTTTGCCCAGCGACAGCCAAGCGAAGTGCTGCGGTGGTGGCTTTCAGATCTGGCAAAGTGAGTTCAAGCTGCACGGTATTCAACTCTTGCAACACGGTTTTTGCACGCTGAACCTGCAAAGCTTTGGGATCAAAATAGGTGTCCAGCAAGTAGGAGGAACGCTGCAAATCGGATTTGAGCAATTCCGCCTGGCGTGACAACAGTGAAATACGTGCGTTCAGCAGGGAAAGTCGCAAAGTATTGCGCAAGTCGGTTTCCTGCTGGGCTGACAGCATCAATACTTCTGGGGAATCAACCCGGCTGATTTCAACCAGAGAACGAATGTCGTACCAGGCTGTTTTAAGCGCGGCCTGCACCCAAGCCCAGGCCGATGACCAGCTGCTTCCCTGCTGTGCAACTTGCGCTTGCGCCTGACCCCCACGCGAGCCCTGTGAACTGGCTGAGGAATCTGCCGACTCCTCGGTCAGCTCCGCCAGGTTGGTTTGATTCACTGCATTTGCCCCTGACAGCATGGGCAGGCTCTCCACAGAATTCACCACGGAATCCAGGGAAATTGCAATTTTAAGCAGATCGTCGGTCGGCAAGGCTTGTATTTCTGACAAATCGGATTCGAGGGCTGCACGCAGGTTCAACAGCGAAGGTTTGTCGGTTCGCTCAAGAAGCTCCACGGCCTGACTCAGCGCAATCGCTGCGCCACTGACGTTGCCCAGAAGGTAGAGTTGCCGCTTGGCGATGGAAATCAACTGCTCCACCTCGCTGAGGGACACCTCTGTGCGGCTTGCCAACAGGCTGTTGTACACCTCTTCAAGGCTGGCCCGCTGACTGGCTTCCTCTTTTTGCGCTTGCTCAAGCAAATCGAAGCGGGTTCGCATGTCTTTGAACAAATCGCTCGTTTGACGAACTTCTTCTTTGACAATGTCCAGTGTGGTCGATTCTTTTTGAATGCGTTCCCCGAAAGCCAGACGTGTCTTTTCAATCTGGTTTTTGCCGGCAAAGGCAATCATCAGCACCAGCACGAAGCTGAGCACTGACACAAGGAATGCGGCTTTGGACAACCAGCCGGGGCTCGCCGGGGCGAGGTGCGCTGTATTGGGCTTGATTTGATCGTTGGGCATGCTGGCTGTGGGCGCTGGGTTCGGGATCTGGTTCATGCTTTTCTTGTTGGATTCTAGCCATGAATGCACTGATTGTATCCCTGTTGGAATCTCGACAACGTTCGCAAATCCCAATTCCCTGCATCTTGAGGTGATTCTGGGATGGGTGGTGAGTACAGTGCATTGTTGCCTGAACTCGCGTGTCTGTAGCTCGGAGTGCAGATCAAGCTGCTGGCACAGCACACTGGCGGTCTCACTGCTGGTGATCCACAGGACAGCCTGCGAGCCCAGTTGGCACAGTGTGCGTGCGTCCTCGGCGGTTTGCACCACAGGCTTGCGATCGTAGCATTCAAGCACCTGCACGTCGTGCCCCAGTTCGCTCAGCCGCTGAGGAAACTCGGTTCTTCCCCTGGGGCCCTTGCACACCAGCACGGCCAGGCGATCGTTTGCATGCTGTCGTTCGATCAGGCGAGCAAGGCCATCGGAATCTTCACTCTCTTCGGGTTGCTCTCCCGAAGGCGAGACGATCATGGCCTCGGGAATGCCCAAGGCAAGGGCCAACATCTTGCTTTGTTGCCCCATCAAACCGCAAAACAAACCATCGGGCCAGTCCCCCATGCGATGCTTGACGATTTCCAAAACCGAGGGGCTTACAAAGACCACCATGCGCGGCCTGCTGCCGTCGCCCTCCCCCGCCCAAACACGCACGCGGGCAATCGGCTCATCCAGCGGTGTGAGTTGGAACACCGGAAAAAACACGTGGTCATTCAGGCCAAGGTTTGACAGGGCTTGGCGCAGCGACTGCTTTTGCACCACGTATTCATCGGGCAATCTGGGTTTGCAAACAACGAGTGTGCGATTCATGCGCGCCTCAGGGTTGTTGGGCAAATTCTGCCACAGCTTGTGCAATCAGTGCATGGGCACCCGCTGCACGCAACTCTTCAATCACGGCATCGGACACTTGAGCCCAATCATGCAGTGCGCCAGCCTTGGATGCACGCACAACACGCTTGCCATCCGGGCTGGCCACCAAAGCGCGCAAAGTGAAGTGATTGGGGTCGTCCAAGGTGGCGTATCCTGCGATCGGTACTTGGCAACTGCCACCCAATGCCTTGGACACCGCCCGCTCTGCGCTCACCAGTTGCGTGCACACCGGGTCAATCAGCGGTGCGCACACTTTGGCAAGGTCATGGTCGCCGCTTCGTATCTCAAGCCCAAGCGCACCTTGCCCAACAGCTGGCAACATGTCATCGGAAGGCACAATCGCTCGAATCCTGTGTTGCATGTTCAAACGTTTCAAGCCTGCAGCGGCCAGTACAATCGCATGAAAATGCCCAGAATCCAGCTTGCCCATGCGCGTGTCCAGGTTGCCGCGCAGTGGTTTAACCTGCACGTGGGGGTGTTTGGCCAACACCTGCGCCTGGCGACGCAAACTCGAACTGCCCACCACTGCCCCGGCTGGCAAATCGGCTAGGCTGGCAAAATCATTGGAGACCAGCGCATCGTGGGGGTCTTCGCGGGTCATGAACCCCAACAACTTGAACTGCGGATCCAGGTCCATGGGAATGTCTTTCCCAGAATGCACAGCCAGGTCGGCCCTGCCCTCCGCAAGGGCATGCTCAAGCTCCTTGATGAAAAGCCCCTTGCCGCCGATCTTTGCCAATGAGCGGTCCAGTATCTGGTCACCTTGGGTGGTCATGCCCACGATGTCTACGGCTGTCACGCCAGGCAAAGCAAGCAAACGATCCCGAACATGTTCGGCTTGCCACATGGCCAGCCTGCTTTCTCTGGAGGCAATTCGTATTTTCATTGAAAAATTATGGCAACAATTGGAAGGAGGTTGCCGCGGCTTGGGGCAACTGTGCGCAGTCTAGCACGCCAACCCTTTATAATTGGCGCTTGTCACAAGTGAGCAAAGGAATGTCCATGACCAATCAATGGTCCAAAAAGCAGGAGGCCTGGTCGGCCCGCTTCAACGAACCCATGTCTGAGCTTGTGAAGCGCTACACGGCGTCGGTGTTTTTTGACAAACGGCTGGCCGAATTCGACATTCAGGGCTCGCTGGCACATGCAACCATGCTGGCCGAATGCCAGGTCATCTCCCAAGCCGATCTGCAGGCCATCCAGAACGGCATGCAGCAGATCCTCCAAGAAATTCGCAACGGCGAATTTGAGTGGCAACTGGACCTTGAGGATGTGCACCTCAACATTGAAAGACGACTCACCGATCTGATTGGCGACGCAGGCAAACGCCTGCACACGGGTCGATCCCGCAATGACCAGGTTGCCACCGACATTCGCCTGTTTTTGCGGCATGAAGTGGACCGCATCCAGATTTTGCTGAAAAACCTGATGAGCGCGCTGCTGGGTGTGGCCGAAACCCACCATGCCACCGTGATGCCAGGCTTTACCCACCTTCAAGTGGCCCAACCCGTGACATTTGGCCACCATTTGCTGGCCTACGCCGAAATGTTTGAGCGGGACCTGGAACGCATGCAGGATTGCCGAAAGCGCATCAATCGAATGCCTTTGGGGTCGGCTGCGCTGGCGGGCACCACCTTCCCGATCAACCGCAACCGCACCTGCGAACTGTTGGGTTTTGAATCGCCAACCCGCAACAGCCTGGATTCTGTCTCTGATCGGGATTTTGCAATTGAGTTTTGCGCCGCCGCCAGTCTGGTGATGATGCACATTTCGCGTTTGTCAGAAGAGCTTATCGTTTGGATGAGCCCACGTTTTGGCTTCATTGACTTGCCCGACCGGTTCTGCACAGGCTCGTCGATCATGCCACAGAAAAAAAACCCCGACGTGCCCGAATTGGCCCGCGGCAAAACCGGCCGAGTGTATGGCCACCTCACCGGCTTGCTCACGCTCATGAAAGGCCAACCGTTGGCATACAACAAGGACAATCAGGAGGACAAAGAACCTCTGTTTGATACCGTGGACACCCTGGTGGACACCTTGACGATTTTTGCTGAAATGGTAGAGGGCATTCGGGTGAAGCCCGAAAACATGCGTCGCGCAACCCTGGAAGGCTATGCCACCGCCACCGACCTGGCCGACGCCCTGGTTAAAAAGGGCATGCCATTTCGGGATGCCCACGAGGCTGTGGCGCGTGCAGTGCGCTACTGTGAAGAACACGCATGCGGCCTGGAGGCTCTGAATGTTGCCCAACTTCAGGAAGCGCTGCACCTGAGCGAATTGGGGTACGCCGATGCCCTTGTGGATACTGCACTTCTGGGTGTGCTTACCCTGGAGGGCTCTTTGAATGCCAGAAACCACATCGGCGGCACCAACCCGCAACAAGTGCTGGCTGCCATACAAGCAAGCCGCAAACGTTTGGGTTTGGAAACTTGAAACCGCTGCTCGCCGTGGCACGCTGGATCGACCGGCTCAATGGCCTGGTAGGCAAGGCCATGGGTTGGCTGGTGCTCGCCACCATAGCGATATCGGCAGGCAATGCGGTGGTGCGCAAGCTGCTGAACATCAGCTCCAATGGCTGGCTGGAAATTCAATGGTACCTGTTTGGCACGGTGTTCCTGCTGGGGGCTGCTTACACCCTTCGTGAAGGTGCGCATGTTCGGATCGACCTGCTTTCCAGTCGTTTCAACGATCTCACCAAAGCCTGGATTGATGCACTGGGCTATCTGTTTTTTGTCCTTCCCCTGGTCGGCTTTGTAACCATTCACGGCTGGGAGTTTTTTTACCAGTCTTGGCGCATCGATGAAATGTCTCCCGATGCAGGCGGTCTAATCCGCTGGCCTGCCAAACTGATGATCGTGCTCGGTTTTGCACTGCTGGGTCTTCAGGTTTTGTCTGAAATGATTAAAACCGCGCATCGCCTCAGGCTGGCATCCCAAGGCCACCAAACCACAGGCGAGGCCTGATTCATGCCCAACATCCCAGTCGAATGGCTACCTCCCGTCATGTTCGCAGTGCTGCTGCTGTTCATGCTTTCGGGGTTTCCCGTGGCTTTTGCTCTGGCCGCCAATGGCCTGCTCTTTGGTTACATTGCAATCGAACAGGGGCTCATGAACCCTGCGCTGCTGCAAGCCTTGCCAGAGCGTTTGTTTGGGATCATGAGCAACGACACATTGCTCGCCATCCCCTTCTTCACCTTCATGGGTTTGGTGCTTGAACGCAGTCGCATGGCCGAGGATCTGCTTGAAACCGTGGGCCTTTTGTTTGGCCGTCTGCGCGGCGGGCTGGCGTATGCCATTGTGTTGGTTGGGGCACTGCTGGCGGCAACCACTGGCGTGGTTGCTGCATCAGTCATTTCCATGGGGCTTATTTCCCTGCCAATCATGCTCAAGCATGGGTACGACCCAAAAATTGCCACAGGCACCATTGCAGCGTCAGGAACACTGGCGCAAATCATTCCACCCAGCTTGGTGCTGATTGTCATGGCAGATCAGTTGGGTGTCTCTGTGGGAGACATGTATGCCGGGGCCATGGCACCAAGCCTGCTCCTCGTTGGTCTGTTCATTGTGTACATCATGATGATGGGCAGACTTGCTCCCAACAGCCTGCCTGCCCTGCCCGCACAACACGCAAGGATGCCTGCGCGCATCTTGACGTCGCGGGTGGTGCGCGCGCTGATTCCGCCACTGGCGCTGGTGTTTCTGGTGCTGGGCACCATATTTGTTGGGCTGGCAACACCCACGGAAGCCGGGGCAATGGGGGCCGTGGGTTCCATGCTGCTGGCTTGGGCAAAGGGACGCCTGACCCGTCAAATGCTGCAAGAATCACTTGATGCAAGCACCAAGCTGTCCTGTTTCGTGATGTTTATCCTGATTGGGTCGACTGTATTTGGGCTGACTTTCCGGGCGGTGGATGGCGATCTGTGGGTTGAACACCTGATGGGCAACTTGCCCGGGGGCGACCTGGGCTTCCTGATCGCAGTTCAAATCCTGATTTTTGCATTGGGTTTTTTTCTGGATTTTTTTGAGATCGCCTTCATTGTGATCCCCCTGCTGGTGCCCGTTGCGCAAAGCCTGGACATCAATCTGGTTTGGTTTGGCGTGATGATCGCCATGAATTTGCAAACTTCCTTCCTAACCCCACCGTTCGGATTCTCATTGTTTTACCTGAAGTCGGTAACCCCTGCCTCGGTCAGGACCATCGACATTTACAAGGGGGCACTGCCGTTTGTATGCCTGCAGATTGTGATGGTCATCGGCATTTATGCTTTCCCTGGCATGGTGATAGGCTCCAGCCAGCCAGACAAGGGTTTGACCGAACCAGTTGAGTTGAACCTGGGTGAACACTTGCGGGAAGATGGCGGCAGTATAGCGAACGACGGAGCAAACCCGTATGGCGGAAATGCCTACGGCCAACCGGCGTCAGGTCACTTTGTGCCCAGATTCTCCAGAGAAATCGCCGAACCGGTCAACTGACTTTTTCCAGCCGGGCACCCACGGTGTTGGCTGGTCTTCCGGGCTTTAGCCTGTCGGCAAGTTCGAGGGTGAAGCTCGTCCCCCCCTCGGACAGATTGCACATTGACAGATTCCATTCCATTTCCTGGCACAGGCGCTTGACCACATACAGCCCAATTCCTGTTTTTGGCAAATCGCTGCCGAAATCAGATGGCGCGTTGCTGGTCTTTTTCAGGAAATCCTCCTCCAGGCCTGGACCAGAATCGGTGACCGTGAAGCGATGAACACCGCCATGCCGCCGGTAAGTGAATTTAACGCCTCCCTCGTGGGTGTGCTCCACGGCGTTAAACACCAGGTTGCCGATCACACGCTTCAAGCGCCGGGCGTCGGTGTGGATTTGACACTCCTCGACATCGACCTCAAAGCCAAGGCCTTTGGACTCTGCCAGCTGCCCCATCCAGCCTTCAATGGACTTGCACAGTTCAGTGCTGGACAAGGCTTCAATGCGCTGCTCGCGTTGCTCCCCAAGCTCCAGCCGTGTGGCCTCCAGCATGTTCTCCGCGAGGTCATGAAGCCATCGCTGGCAACTGGTCATTTGCCGAATCACCTGGTGCGTTTTGCCGTGCGTCAGGTGGGGTTCGAGCGACGGGTGCCCCACCAACAAGCCCAAAGCATGCAGGGGCTGCCGCATGTCATGTTGAACCCCGGCAAGCCAACGCAGGCGATCTTTCCACTCACTCAACACAGCGCGCTTTGCGATTCTCCATCGAAGCTGCTGTGCCCTGCGTTTTTGAATGCGGGTTTTGGCCATTTGATAACGGTGTTGACGTTCAAACATGACTGCCCACAACACAAACGGGGAAACCGCGCACAATGCGGTGAAAGCCATTTGACTCCAGGTGAGAGAGAAGATCCAGGCGCCGCAAGATGCAGCAAACACCAACATCCAGAGCTTTTCGGTGGGCGGCATTCTGGAGGCTCGGGTGCACGACACCTTGGCATGCAGAACAACACCACTCACGAAGGAAAAGTACAGCAACTGGGCTTGAGCGGCCACGCCTGGCCCCACCATGACAATGGCGAGGGGAAACAGGCACAGCGATGCAAGCAGGCAAGCGTCGTAATGCTGCTGAATCAGCACACCCAGTTTGTTGATTCGCCGCATGCTGTACCCCATTTAGTCGGAATACACCTCATCGGTTTTTTGTTCCTGCCAGGCGCGGTAAAGCATGGCAGCTTCCAGGCGGTTGCGCGCGTTGAGACGCGCCAGGATACTGCGCACATGCGTTTTAACGGTTTCGGGGGACAGACCCAGGTTTTGGGCAATCTCGTGATTGGACTCGCCCTTGGCAATGCGATAGAGCACCGACACCTGGCGCTCGGTGATGCGCGCCATGCGTTGGCCAATGGTGAATCCGTTGCTGGTTTGGCTTTTTTGGCTGATTTGATCGGTCCAATTGTTGCGGCGCAAACGCAACACCATGCTGTCGAGCACGCTTAAAACACGGTCTTGGGTGATGCCTTTGGAGACAAATTCCGTCTCTGGATACTCGTCAGCCAAATCACCGAGAATTTCTTCATTGCCTGAAATAACCAGCGTGCGGCTGTAATCAAAGGTTTCCAGTGCAGTTTCAAGCACTTTCTCGGGTGCCATGTCGGGCAAGCCCAAGTCCAGAAGAACCAGATCAGGTTGCTCAAAGCGGCTGTGTTCCAGCGCGGGGCTGATTCGACTAAAGAGCTTGACCTCAAGGTCGCTGTAGCGCGAGTTCATGATGTCGCGCAAGGCCATCGCGATGATGGGGTGGTCGTCAATGATGAATACGCGCAATTGGTTATGAGTCGACATAATTTATCCCATACAAGTCTTGAGCCTGAAGCTGCTGCTGGGGAAATCCCATGGCATTGAAGTTACGACAGCTGAAAGGACATGAACAACCCCGTTAGGGGCGACACTGCGTTGGGTGACTCACTGGTGGGGGTTGGTTCCAAAAAAAGCGGCCACGCGAGCCGCTCTTTTATAACGTGCAAGGGCAAGAAACGTCAAAAGGTCACTTGCTTCTGGGAATGAAGGAAGACAATGCATTCTCGGCAACGCGGAACCAATTGCTCTGATCGTGCCGGAAAGGATCCCAAGAGTCGAATATCTTCTTGAAATCCGGGTTGATTTTGCGCTCCTGTGCAAAAATCTTTTCGGACTCGGCGTAAGCGGCCTCCAGCACGTCCCGAGGATACAGGCGAAGCTGGGCACCCGCCCGCACCAGTCTGGCCAAGGCAGGCGGGTTTTTGGCGTCGTACTCCGCATTCATTCGCATGGCAGCCTCGGCCGCGGCCACCTCAAAAGCTGTTTGGTAAGGCTTGGGCAGTCGATTCCACGCGTCCAGATTGATGTAATAGCTCAAGTTGGCACCTGGCTCCCAAAAACCGGGGTAGTAGTAATACTTGGCGACTTTGTGAAAGCCCAGCTTTTCATCATCATAGGGGCCGACCCACTCGGCCGCGTCGATGGTGCCTTTTTCAAGGGCGGGGTAAATGTCTCCTCCAGGGATGGTTTGAGGCACAGCCCCCAAGGCCGCCATGATGCGCCCGCCAAACCCCGGTATACGAATCTTCAAGCCCTTGAGATCGTTAACACTTTTGATCTCTGAACGCCACCACCCCCCCATCTGGGTGCCTGTGTTGCCCCCCGGGAAATTGATGACGTTGTACTTTTGAAGAAACTCACGGGTGAGCTGCTGCCCTCCACCAAAGTAATACCAGGCATTGTGCTGGCGAGCAGTGAGCCCAAACGGCAGGGTGGTCTCAAACGCAAAAGCGGTGTTTTTTCCAACATAGTAGTACGACGCGGTGTGGCCACACTCCACGGTTCCATTCTGGACAGCATCCAACACCTGCAGGCCAGGCACGATTTCACCCGCTGCAAAAGGACGAATCTCAAACTTTCCATGGGTCAGCTCTGCCACGCGCTGTGCCATGCGTGGCCCGACCCCCCAAATGGCATCCAGGCTTTTGGGGAAACTCGAAGTGAGCCGCCACCGCACGGCTGGGCCGTTGCTCGCCAAAGCGCCAGGCGCTGCTGTGGCCAGGCCTGTGGCGGCAGTGCCCAAGGCGGCTTGTCGCAAAAATG
>DASUEC010000077.1:0-7681 GCA_036275255.1 Limnobacter sp.
GAAAGGCCCGAACACTCCTATTAAAAAAAAACACCGCCCAATGCTACAAAGCATTTGGGGCGGTGTCAATTTTTCATAAAAAACAGAAGCTTGCTGATCGGAGGCGTGCGCTTTGCTTGCATGCGCACGTTTCGGCGTCAAGCAGGCTTTTTACAGCTTGTGGTAAACCTGTGCGCCGGTCTTCACAAACTCGATCGACTTCTCTTCCATGCCCTTTTGCAAGGCGGCTTGGGCATCCATGCCCAGCTTCTCGGCGTACTCGCGCACGTCCTGGGTGATTTTCATGGAACAGAAGTGTGGTCCACACATGGAGCAGAAGTGCGCCACCTTCATGCTCTGCTTGGGCAGGGTCTCGTCATGAAACTCGCGGGCGGTGTCGGGATCGAGGCCCAGGTTGAACTGGTCTTCCCAGCGGAATTCAAATCGCGCCTTGCTCAAGGCATTGTCACGCACCTGTGCACCCGGGTGACCTTTGGCCAGGTCGGCGGCATGCGCAGCAATTTTGTAGGTGATGATGCCGTCTTTCACATCCTTTTTGTTGGGCAGGCCCAGGTGCTCCTTGGGCGTGACATAGCACAGCATGGCGCAACCGTACCAACCAATCTGCGCTGCGCCAATGCCGCTGGTGATGTGGTCGTAGCCAGGGGCAATGTCGGTGGTCAATGGGCCGAGGGTGTAGAAAGGCGCCTCGTGGCATTCTTTGAGTTGAATGTCCATGTTCTCTTTGATGAGCTGCATGGGCACATGGCCTGGGCCTTCAATCATCACCTGCACATCGTGCTTCCAGGCAATCTGGGTGAGCTCGCCCAAGGTGCGCAATTCGCCCAGCTGGGCTTCATCGTTGGCGTCATAAATGGACCCGGGGCGCAAACCGTCGCCCAGCGAGAAACTCACATCGTAGGCCTTCATGATTTCGCAGATCTCTTCGAAGTGCGTGTACAGGAAGCTTTCGTTGTGATGGGCCAGGCACCACTTGGCCATGATCGACCCACCGCGGCTCACAATCCCGGTCATTCGGTTGGCAGTGAGTGGCACGTATTGAAGGCGCACACCCGCGTGGATGGTGAAGTAATCCACGCCCTGCTCCGCCTGCTCGATCAAGGTGTCGCGGAAAATCTCCCAGGTGAGGTCTTCGGCCTTGCCATTGACCTTCTCCAGCGCCTGGTAAATGGGCACGGTGCCGATTGGCACGGGGCTGTTGCGCAAAATCCATTCACGGGTTTCGTGAATGTGCTTGCCGGTGGACAGGTCCATCACCGTGTCGCCACCCCAACGGATGGCCCAGGTCATTTTTTCAACTTCTTCACCGATGGAGGAGGTAACCGCCGAGTTGCCAATGTTGGCGTTCACCTTCACCAGGAAGTTGCGACCAATGATCATGGGTTCCAGCTCGGGGTGGTTGATGTTGGCCGGGATGATCGCGCGGCCGCGCGCCACTTCGTCGCGCACAAACTCTGGGGTGATTTGGTCTGGAATGGCAGCACCAAACGACTGACCGGGGTGTTGCTGCATCAGCAACTGGGCCATTTTTTCGCCGGTTTTGCCACCCTGGGCCTTCAGGCTCGCGATGTATTCCTGGCGGCGCAGGTTTTCCCGGATGGCAATGTATTCCATCTCGGGGGTGATGATGCCCTGGCGCGCGTAATGCATTTGGGTCACGTTTTTACCGGGCAAAGCGCGGCGCGGCTTGCGGGTCAGATTGAAACGCAACTCGGCCAGTTTGGCATCGTTCAGGCGCTCGGTGCCATAGGCAGAACTGGGGCCAGCCAGCACCTCGGTGTCGCCACGCGCGTCAATCCAGGGGGCACGCACCGGGGCCAGGCCAGAGCGAATGTCGATTTTGGCATTGGGGTCGGTGTAGGGGCCCGAGCAGTCGTACACGTAGATGGGCGGGTTTTTCTCGCCGCCGAATGCGGTGGGGGTGTCGGCTTGCGAGATTTCACGCATGGGCACCTGAATGTCGGGCCGGGAGCCTTGCACGTAGACTTTGCGGGAATTGGGCAGAGGTTGGACTGCGGCCTCGTCCACACGGGCGGTGGCGGCGAGAAAATCTGGATTGGCGCTCATGAATACTCCTGATGGCGGTGTAGCTGCCGGGGTTAAAACCAATGCTGAAGCGAAGGATTCAACCCGGCGGGCCACACCTGGCCAGCGCCTTGAAGAAACGCTTCCTGCAAACAGCATTATCTGCACAGGTGTGAGGGTTTTTCTCACCCGGCAAACCGTTTTGCCAGGACCCCTGCGTTAAACTCCAAAGTATAGGCTTGTGTGGTGGCTCACTCAATACGGGTTGCACACAAGTGATGAACGAAATTGGACTTATTTCAGATCACGGCATACTCCCATGGGCAAAAGACTCTCCAGCATCACCACCCGCACCGGCGACGATGGCACCACCGGCCTGGCCGATGGCAGCCGCCTTGCCAAAAACAACCTTCGGGTGCACGCCATGGGCGATGTGGATGAACTGAACTCCCACCTGGGTCTGTTGCTCACGGAGCCACTGCCAGAGCCCTTGGCCACCGAATTGACCCGCATCCAGCACGATCTCTTCGATTTGGGCGCGGCCCTGTGCATGCCCGGGTTTGATGTGTTTCCACCGCAGGCGGTGGCCCGTTTGGACCAATTGATTGCGGAGTTCAACAAACCCCTGCCCCGCCTGGATGAGTTCATTTTGCCCGGCGGCATGCGCGCCAGCGCGTATGCCCACATTGCGCGCACGGTGTGCCGTCGTGCTGAACGTGTGCTGGTGGACCTGCGGCAGGAATCTGCCATTCCCGATGATCTGTTGCTTTACCTCAACCGCCTGTCGGATTTTTTGTTTGTGGCGGCACGCTGGATTCACCACAAACACGGCGTGCGGGATGTGCAATGGAAAAAGGGGTTCAACCGCCCGGAAGAAGCCTGATCAACCCTGTGTGGACTGGTTGTGGTCCTCATCGGCGGACTTGCCAGGCACCGGGTTGAGTGGTGCAGCCACGGACGGCCCCACTTTGGGTGGATAAAAAAACTGCCCCGGTGTTTCCAGGAGGCGCCTGAGCAGCCTTCGACCGATGGCCGCGCTGCCCCTGGGGCGAACCCCGCGCGCTTTGAGGGCCGTGAAAAACGCCAGTGAAAAACTCACCGCAAGGTTGGTCATGCCGATGGCCAGCACACCCAACAACGAAACCATGAATACCTCCCAGGCCAACTGAAACTCGAACGTGTGGGTGGCATAAGCCAGGTTTGCGGCTGCAAAGGTGATGTGTCGAATATCAATGGGCAGCCCGAGCATGAGCCCCACAAAACCTGCGGACCCCAGCATGCACCCGAAGAAGAAATTGCCCGCCAGTGCACCGGTGTTGTGGGCCAGATAATCGGCCAGGCGATTCAGACGCACCACCCCCAGCCATTTTCGCAACCACACCACCTTGCGAAGGCGATCGGGCAGGCGATGGTAAATGCAAAGGTTGTCATAGTAGCCAGAAATTACGCCGGCCGTGAACAGAAATACACCTGCAATTGCTGCATGGGGAATGGCGGCAGACCACAGGGGGTGGATTTCATCCAGCATGTGCTGTGCCTTGTCCGGGTTGACGGGTGCTGCACCAAACAAGGCCAGCCAGGCGAATCCGATGGCCATGGCCGTGAGGAAGGCCACAATCACATTGCCCACAATGGCAACAAACTGCGTGCGCGCCACCTGAACAATCAATTCGACAATCCGCTCCACTGAGCCAAGCTTGCCATTTGCCGATTCAATCGCTGCGGCAATGCGCGCGGCCGTCATGGCTGGCTGCTTGGTGGCGATGGTGAATTTCAGGATGTGGATGAGCACAAAACCCAGGCCATAATTGAGGCTGAATGCCACAGCCTGCCACAGGGGTGGCAGATGCAAGGCCCCCAAGCCCACTTTGATGAGCGCCATGAAGCCCACAATCACACCGGCCCCCATGGCAGCCTTGGCCATGCCCCAGTACTCTGAACGGGTTTCAGTGGCGTATTTTTCGCCGGTTTTGCTGGCATGCTCCGTGATTCGCAAAGCCAGTTTGTCGGTCATGCTTGTCCACAGGTCGCCAATCGAATGTTTGCGGTTTTCTTCGCGGGTCAGCAAACAAAAAAACCGAACACAACCGGCTGCACGGTCTTCTGCGGGCAAAGCGCCCAACAACTGCAACAAGGTTTGCATGCGCGCGATGGATTGCTCAAGCCGGATCAACTGCATGCTCAAGGTCACTGAGATGCCCTGCAAGCGGGCCTGAGCGTAGGCTTTTTTGATTTGCGCAGTGCACTGATCGAGCAGCACGTCCAGATGATCACCCAAATCCTCAAGCGAACTGCCATGGCCCAACTTCTCATGCGATTGCCCGATCAGGCTGCGCAATTCAAGCAGTTGCTCCACAAAAGGGGAAGTGTGGCGATCTTCAATGCCAAGGCAGCGGACCACCTCGGAGTCGATGCCCGCCGCAGCAATCCGCACGGCCAGCATCTCGGTGGCCTCCAGCATTTCATGCTGGATTTTTATCCACAGAGGCATTGCTGGGTTGAGCCAGTCCATCACACTGAAAAACCGCTTCCACGCCGGTACGCTGATCCTCTCCAGCCATTCATGGTCGCTGGATTTGGTGAACACCAGGCTCAAGGACTCGCGCACGGTTTTGTCCTCTACCGTGGCAGGCAGCAAGCGTTGAAAAATCCGGTTTTTCATGGCCTGGCCAAAAGTTTCGTTGCCCAGAATGCCCAGCTCGGCAAAGGTGTATCTGTAACGGGATTCCTTTAAAAACTGCTCGAGGTATCCTTTGACTTGCAAACGAAGATCACTGGAGCGCTCGAGCGCCTCCACCACCATGATGAAGCGACGTTCAATCTCGAAATCTGAACCAATCGCGCCTTCGCGAAACCATGCGATCAAGTGACACAGGTGAACGATGTCCGCGTCGTGGTGCGGATCGGGTGCCATCCCATTGAGAATGGTGAGTAAGGCACCGCGAATATTGTAGTTGGGGCTGTTGGCCATGCTGCATGGGGGGTACACAAGTGAGCCCTAGTGTACCCGATGCTGCCCGGCAGGCGCTTGCCGGGTTTCTTGGGGATGACCCTGACTTGTTAAACCCAACCGTCCTTCAGGGTGGCTGTGCGGTTGAACACTGGCGCGCTGTTGGTGTGGTCTTTGAGGTCGGTCACAAAGTAGCCATGGCGTTCAAATTGATACACCGTGCCCACCCATGCATCACGCAAGCCCGCCTCCAGGTAGGCTTTTACCTCGGTGAGTGAATTGGGGTTCAAGCTGTCAAGAAAATTTTTGCCGCCCGCATCTGGATGAGCCTCTGTGAACAGGCGGTCGTAGAGGCGCACGGTGGCAGGCAAGGCCTCCTCGGCGTCCACCCAATGGATGTTGCCTTTGACCTTGTAGTTGTCCGCCCCTGGGGTACCAGACTTGCTGTCTAAAAACACTTGCGCATGCACGGCAATGACCTTGCCGTTTTCATCTTTGTCACACCCCGTGCACTCGATTACATAGCCATAGCGCAGGCGCACGCGGTTGCCAGGGAAGAGGCGGAAAAACTTTTTCTCCGGATTTTCCTGAAAATCCTCGGCCTCAATCCACAAACGCTTGCCAATGGTGAACTGGCGCATGCCCCACTCCGGGTGGTGCGGGTGAATGGGTGCCGTACACAGATCGGCCCAATCGTCATCCACGTTGTCCAGAATCAGCGGGATGGGATCAAGCACGGCCACCGCGCGATGTGCCACGGGGTCCAGGGTGTCGCGCAATGCACCCTCCAGCACGGAATAGTCGATCCAGGAGTCGGCCTTGGATACGCCAATGCGGGCACAGAAAAGTTGAATCGCTTCGGGGGTGTAACCTCGCCGACGCAAGCCGACAATCGTGGGCATGCGCGGGTCGTCCCAACCGCTCACACGGCCGTCCGTCACCAATTGCTGCAGCTTGCGTTTGCTGGTGACCACGTAGGTGAGGTTCAGCCTTGAAAACTCGATCTGCTTGGGCAGGGGCTGGCTCAGCAAGGGCTGGAGCACGCCGCCCTCTGGAAGCACATGTTCGCGGGCCAGGTTGCCCAGCAACCAATCATAAAAAGGGCGTTGGTCTTCAAACTCCAGCGTACAGAAAGAATGGGTGATGCGCTCGAGCGCGTCTTCAATCGGGTGGGCAAAGGTGTACATCGGGTAGATGCACCACGCGTCGCCTGTGCGGTGGTGGCTGGCCCGCTTGATGCGATAGATGGCTGGATCACGCATGTTCATGTTGGGGCTGGCCATGTCAATCTTGGCGCGCAGCACTGCCGCGCCGTCGGCCAGTTCACCCGCACGCATGGCGCGGAAGCGGGCAAGGCTTTCTGGAATGGGGCGGTTGCGGAACGGGGAGTCCACACCGGGCTGGGTCAGGGTGCCACGGTTTGCCCTCATGTCCTCGGCGCTTTGCTCGTCCACATAGGCCAAACCGGCCTGAATCAAAAACTCGGCCGCCTGGTACATGAACTCGAAGTAATCGCTGGCGTGGTAGAGGTTGTATTCCCCGCCCTGCTCCCAGCCAAAACCCAACCAGCGCACGGCATCCAGAATGGAGTCGGCAAACTCTTCACTTTCTTTCTCGGGGTTGGTGTCGTCAAACCGCATGTGGCATGCGCCAACGTACTCTTTGGCCAAGCCGAAGTTGATGCAAATGGCCTTGGCGTGGCCCACATGCAGGTAACCATTGGGTTCAGGCGGGAAGCGCAAGCGAATGGTTGCTGGGTCTGCCGGTGCGCCGGCGTGCACATCGGCACCACCAGGACGACCAGCCCAGGGCCGGTGTTGATACTCCGGCTTCTGCAGGTCCTGCTCGATGATGTTCTTCAGGAAATTGGTGGCCGGGGCGTGTTCTGCCCCAGGGGTGTGGCTTGGCTTGCTGGACATCAGCGCATCCTTCTTAGGCACTACAGGGTGACGAATGCGCTGATGTTAGCAAAAACAGGGCTCAGGCAACGGCCAAGGACTCGCCCTTCTTGGAAGAAATTCCGGTGAAGGCGAAATCAACCTCGGGCTGCTTGCCCGCCATGATGGCTGCAACCGACCGGCCAGAACCGCAAGAGTGGGTCCAACCCAAGGTGCCGTGGCCTGTGTTGAGATACAGATTGGGGATCTTGGACACGCCAATGTATGGCACGTTGGAAGGCGTGGCGGGGCGCAAACCAGTCCAGTACACGGCCTGTTCGGGGTCGGCCATGCCGGGGAACAGCTCCATGACCCGGCGGGTGATGGCCTGGCAACGCACGTCGTTGAGGTTGGTGCTGTAGCCGTTGAGCTCGGCAGTGCCCGCAATGCGCAGCTTGTCACCCAAGCGGCTGAACACCAGCTTGTACTCGTCGTCGGTGAGGCTCACCGATGGGGCCTTGCTGGGGTCTTCAATCTTGAGGGTGGCGGAATAACCCTTGGCAGGGTAAATCAACAGGTCCACGCCCAAGTCTTTGACCAGCATGGGGCTGTAGCTGCCCATGCACAACACGTATTTGTCGGCCTTGAGCACTTGCACCTGCCCATCGGTGCCACGCACACGCACACCGCTGATCTGGCCGCCTTCCATGTCCAGGCCAAGGATGGTGGTGTTGTATTTGAACTCCACGCCACGTTCGGCAGCCAGCTTGGCCAGGTTTTGCGTGAACCGGTGTGCATCGCCACTTTCATCGGCTTCGGTGTAGGTGGC
>DASUEC010000078.1:0-4218 GCA_036275255.1 Limnobacter sp.
GTGAATGGCAATGTCGGCTGCTGCGATGGGCACGGTCGCTGTGGGTGCGAAGGTGGATCCCGTCACCTGGTTGAGCACCGCAATCAGGCTGGGGTCGGTGCCCGCTGCCAAAAACGGACCTGGCAAGAAGTTGTCGCCACCAGCCAGAATCAGGGTGTTGGAAAACTGATTGTCGAAGCGATCAACCAGTGCAGCCATGCGGGATGCGGTTTGAGAGGCCAGCAGGCCTGCCTCGGCATCCGCAAAATGCAAAAGCTGTAAAGTGAACTTGTCGTTCGTCAACACATCTTTCTGGGCATTGGAAATATCGTCCAGTGTGCTGAGCTCGTTGAGTTGATTGGCCAAGGCCTGGGTTTCCTCTCTTGCATTGATCGCAAGATTCCGGAAAACATTGGCGGCAGCCTCATTCGAGAAATTGCCTGCGACTGCCGCTGGATTATTCAGAATTGCGGCTGTTACGCCTTCAACCACATTCGCAACATTGGACGAACTTAGTCCACCAGCCTGCAGCTGCTGACTCAAAAGATCGAACACACCGCTGGATATGTTTGCCAGGCTTGCTCCTTCGCCCGTGGCTTGTGCCACCGCGTTGGTGATATTGGTCACCAGGGTGGCCACCAACACACCGGCTTTTTGAATACTCAATGCGAGGCTTTGGGCCGATTCGCTGCTGTTGGGGGCTGTGGCCGATTCCACTGGATCAAACGTGAGCAGATTCAGCGTTTGCCCATCCACCCGAATACCCAGCGCTGCAAGCACCTGGGACTGGGCCTGCTCAATGGTCAGGGTTTGATTGGCATTGAGCAGCAAATCCATCAATGTGGTCAGGGGCGTGATCACAGTGGCCCCGGCGGGAGCTTTCAGCACGCCATTGAATGGAAGACCTGTGGCAATGTCAGTACCACCAATGGAGACCAGCGGGCCGGTGCGTCCTCCCGGCAGGGTGAAAGCACCCTGGCTGTTCGTGAGCGTTCTCAATTCGTTGGCATCCAGCAAACCGTTCTCATTTTCGTCAATGAACACGGTGGCTCCGCTGAGGTAGCCGTCAATCACCTCGCCACGCACCGGGGCGGGCAGGGGTGCCGGAGGCTGACCGGATGAACCCGAGCTGGCCACTGCAACACCAGCAAGACCCACAGCGCCCAAAATACCCGGCACGAAAGACACTGGCCCCACCAGACCACTCAATGTGCCAGCCTCCTCAGCGCCACCTGCCACGCCGCCACTGGGCGCATCGCTGCTTTCCTCGGGCAGTTGAGCCTGTGCAATTACCAGCGGCTCAGGGATTGTGGCTTCAGCGCCTGCTTCACTGGCCTTCCCTGTCTCATCTGTTTGCTGATTGTTCTGGAACTGTGCAAGCTGTTCTTCAACGAGCTTTTTCTTGCGCTCCACATCGAGTGAACTTTCAACCGGCTTCTTGTTCTTTTTTAACTCAACGTTTGCAAGTGGCTGCTTCGCAGGCACTGACTTGTCGCTTGGATTTGTAGGATTCTGCTTAATCTTGATGTCAGTGCGCTTCATGTCTTACCCCTGCGTTTATGCGATCAGCTAGGGTAAAGGGCCAATATTTCCGGCACAAAACAGCAATAAGACAGATTAGTGAATATTCACCAAACCATATTTCAACGCTCGCCCAAAGAAGAACCCAAAGTCTTCACAATCGGCTTAAAAAGATAATCCAGCACTGTGCTGGTGCCGGTCTTCACCTCGATGCTCGCAGTCATGCCCGGCAGCAATGTGAGTGCCGTGTCATCGAATTTGCTAAATTGTTTGCCTGTGGTGCGCACATGAACCCGGTAAAAAGTCTCGGCATTTCCTCGGGTTTCTTCTTGCAGGGTGTCGGCGCTGATGTACGTGACAACGCCAGAAAGTGAGCCATAGACCGTGTAATCGTAAGTATCGATTTTGACGTTGGCAGGCAAACCTGTTTTGATGAAGGCAATTTCCTGAGGCTTGATTTTCGCTTCAATAATCAGGTCTTCATCAGAAGGCACAATGGTCAACAACTCATCTCCAGCCTTCAACACCCCCCCGGTGGTGGTCAAGCGTACGTTTTTAATAACCCCAGACACAGGCGCTGTCAGGGTGGTGTAGTCCAGGCTGGTTTGCCGCTGCTTGGCTGTTTGCGATATGGATGCAAACTCCTCCTGGGCCTTGGTCAGCTCGGCTTGCGATTCCTGAAAGTATCTGTTCTTCCTGTTGATGATCTGCCCCTTCAAGTCTGTCACCTGCCGCCTAAGGCGAATCACATCCACCACACTGACGTCCTGGCTTTTCAGAAGCAATTCATTCAAAGCCAGCTCCTCCTCAGCAAGCGTCAAGGCGCTGGCCAACACGCCAATTTCTTCATTGATCGCCTGCTTTCGCCGAGCAAACAACGATGCCTGAGACTTTGTAATCTCCGGGTAAGCATCGAGCACCGGGTCAAACACAAGGGGTTGCTGCAACGCCTCTGCCTTCAAGCGATCAATCTGTGCCAACAGCCCGAGCCGTTTTGACTCAATTTCCCGAAAGGCCGCCTCTGCACGGGAATGATCCAATTTGGCGAGCGTTTGACCTTTCACAACCTGATCGCCCTCGCGCACCATCAAATCTTCAATCACCCCACCGTCGGGCGCCTGAATGATTTGTGTTTTTGAACTGGCAATGATTTGCCCTGCCCCCCGACTGACTTGCTCGAGCTCCGCCCAATTGGCCCACATCACCAAAAGCACAAAGGCCAGTGACGAAGCCACAATCAGCCTGGATATTTGCCGAAGGCGCTGGTGAGTCGCCAGATCGGCTTCCACCTCAATCAGAGGGGCTTGCGTGGGTTGATTCTTCATGGTCATGATTTAACTAGATGCAACATTTGCAGGCCGTGAAACTGGCTTGGCGGCAGGCTGAGTGATGCGAGCAAGCACCGCCTCCCGAGGACCATCAAGCACAAGTTGGCCGTGATCCATCACCATCACGCGAGGCGTCAATTGAAGCAAAGCCGGTTTGTGGGTCACCACAACCAGGGTTTGATCCGGGGCAATGAATTTGTCCAGCCACTTCAGCAGACTCAACTCGGAATTGGGGTCCATGGACGCAGTCGGTTCATCCAGCAGAATCAACTTTGGACGTTGCAGCAAAACCCGAGCCAACACCACAGCCTGCCGCTGCCCACCACTCAGCCCTCGCCCACCCTCGCTTATCTCCAGATTCATGCCCCGTGGATGGCGGTCAATCAGCTCCTTCAAGCCAACCTTGTCACACACATGCAGAATGTCATCGTCGCTGGGCGCGCGAATACCCAAAATCAAGTTGTCTTTTAAAGTCCCGTTGAACAAGCGAACATCCTGTGGCAAATAGCCAACCGATTGCCTAACCAGAATTGGATCAAGCAGGTGAATATCAACCCCCCCCAGAAACACTGTGCCTTGGGTGGGTTTGTACAGGCCCGACATCACCTTCAACATGGATGACTTGCCAGACCCATTCGCACCAACAATTGCGATTCGCTCACCTGCGGCAATGGAAATTTCTTTGATTTGCAAAGCACAGGGCAAGTCGGTTTGATAATGAAACACCACATTGCTCAGGCGAAGGCCGGGCAGCAGGTCGGTCAAATGCACCGGCGACTCACCGCCGGTTGGGCCAGCCTCTGGCATCGCCATGATGTGATTCAGGCCTTTAAGCGCAGTGCGCGCGTGAAACCAGTTCACAGCCATGGAGGTGATTTGTGTCATGGGCGACAACACCCGGTTGATCAGAATGGAGCAGGCAATCAAGCCACCCATGGTCATGTTGCCCTTGAAAATTGCAAAAACTCCCACCACGATCAGCGTTCCGTACGCCAGTTGTTGGATGGCCGCCGACCAATAAGACAACCAATTGGTGAGGTGCCTTAACTTGTATCCGGATTCAGCCGTCAACTTGCCCAATTCATACCAGCGCTGACTGAACCAACCCTCACCCCCTGTGGCTTTCAAAGACTCCACGCCGTCAATTGACTCGATCAACATGCCATTGCGAATGCTCGACTCACGCATGTGTTCCTCAGAAAGTCTCGACAATGGCTGTTGGACAGCAACACTCAGCACCAGCAAAACAGGCATGGTCAGCAAAGGAATCACGGCCAGTTCAGAGCCCCCGATCACAAAAATCACAAACAGGAATATCAAAGCGAATGGCGCATCCACCATTGCATACAAAGCAGATGAAGTCAGAAAATTTTTAACCAGCTCGAACTCG
>DASUEC010000079.1:0-4212 GCA_036275255.1 Limnobacter sp.
TTCGTGATCGCCTGGTGCGCAAGTTTGCGCGCCAGGTGAGCGAAAAAACCAATGGCGAGCTGAAGTTCGAGATTTATCCCGGCGCATCGCTGGTGAAAACATTTGCCCAGTTTGGCGCCATGCAGCGTGGTTCTGTGGACATGATTCTGCTGCCCTTGGCGTACGAAGGCGGCAAGATCCCCGAGGTGAACATCACCCTGATGCCCGGGCTGATCACCAGCTACGAGCAAGGTCATCGCTGGAAAGGCCAACCCATTGGCAACGAACTCGAAAAATTGCTGGAGAGCAAAGGTGCCAAAGTGATCACCTGGATTTGGCAAGCGGGTGGCATTGCATCCAAGAAAAAAGTGCTCACTCCGGATGATGTGAAAGGCGTGAAAATTCGCGGCGCCTCCAAGCACATGGACCTGATGCTCAAAGGCGCGGGCGGCTCGATCACCAACGTGCCCTCCAACGAAGTGTACAACGCCATGCAAACCGGTGTGCTGGATGCGGCTGTGACTTCCAGCACCTCCATCATCTCCTTCCGTTTGGAAGAGGTGGGTGACCACCTCACCGACGCCAGCCAAAATTCCTTCTGGTTCATGTTCGAGCCCTTGATGATGTCCAAGGCCACTTTTGACCGCCTCACCCCTGCGCAGCAAAAAGCTGTGATGGAAGTGGGTGCCAGCCTGGAGAAATTCTCGATTGAAGAATCGAAGAAGGACGACATGCGTGCGGCGGAAGTGTGGAAAAAAGCCGGCAAGAATGCATATGGCATGGACGATGCCACATTTGCCAAATGGCGAGCCGTGGCCAAAGAAACCGCCTGGAAAGACTTTGCTGAAGAAGTGAAGAATGGCCAGAAGTGGTTGGACATGGCCACCGCGGTGAAGTAAAGCCAACAGCTTGATTTGGTAAAACCCGCTGGGCTGGCCGTGTGGCTGGCTCAGCGCAAATGGCTCTTCTGGAGGCAATTATGAACAACCCATTGTGGCGTCTGTTCAGCGGCACGGTGCGCGGTGTCAATCAGTTCATGGCGTACATCTCTGCTGCACTCATCGTGATTTGTTCCTTCGTGCTGGTGTACGAAGTGATTACACGATACGTGATCTCGGTCTCCAATGACTGGGTGATTGAATTGAGCATCTTCATGCTGATTGCGGCCACATTTTTGGCAGCCGCGCACACCCAACGCGAACGTGGGCATGTGGGCATTGAAGTGTTGGACGAAGTGATGTCTCGCAACGCAACGCGCTACCGCATCATGCTGGGCGACATCCTGTCCTTCTTTTTCTGCGGCCTGGTGGCCTACTTGTCGGCCGAATACGCGCTAGAAGCCTGGGAGGGGCAATGGGCGACCAGCTCCACCTGGGGGCCGCCTTTGTGGATCCCCTACGCTTTCATGGCCCTGGGCATGTTCCTCATGACCCTGGAATTTTTTATCCAGATTGTGCATGGCTTGGCTGGTGTACCACCTGAGCTGCCCAGCCACAGCCACGCCAAAGGAGATTGACCATGGGCGTTATGGAAATCGGGTTGATCTACACAGCCCTCACTTTGCTGCTGCTGTTCTCGGGCATGCCGATTGCATTTGCCTTGGGCTCCTCGGCGGTGGTTATCATGTACTTCTTCATGCCCCACAACAACATCGGGCTGATTGCAGAGACCATTTTTAGCGAGCTGGAAAACTTCACCTTGCTCACCATCCCGCTGTTCATCCTCATGGGCGCAGCCATTGGTAAAACCCGCGCAGCGGTGGATTTGTACGAGTCGGCCTACCGTTGGTTGTACCGCATGCCGGGCAGCCTGGGCGTGGCCAACGTGGTGGGTTGCACCATTTTTGCAGCCTTGTGCGGCTCCAGCCCCGCCACCTGTGCAGCCATTGGCGGCATGGGAATCCCCGAAATGCGCAAGCGCGGTTACACCGGTGCTTTGGCCTCTGGCTTGATTGCTGCAGGAGGCACCTTGGGTATTCTGATTCCGCCCAGCATCACGCTCATCATTTATGGCGTGATGGCCGAGCAGTCGATCGGCGAGTTGTTCATTGCAGGCATCATTCCCGGCATGTTGCTGGCCTTCCTTTTTGCCGTGTGGGTGGTCATCCAGTTTATTCGCGATCGCCACGCCTGGATGAAAACCGCCACGCCTGAGCAAATTGCTGCACTGGCCGACCGCGAGCACTTCACTTGGAAAGAAAAGATGGAGGCGTTGCCACGCCTTCTGCCTTTCCTTCTCCTGATTGCACTCATCATGGGCGCCATGTATGGCGGCTTTGGCACGCCATCCGAGGTGGCGGGCGTGGGTGCTGTGGCTGCGCTTGTTTTGGTGGTCACCCTGTACAAGTGCTACGACTTGAAGTCCCTGAAAATGATTTTCACGGGCACCGCCAAAGAAAGCTGCATGGTCATGATGATCATTGCCATGTCCTTCCTGTTCACCTACGTGATGAGTTACTTGCGCATCAGCCAAAGCATGGCCGAGTGGCTGGTTGCGCTTGAAATGTCCAAGTGGTGGCTGCTCTTCTGGGTCAACATCCTGATGCTGGTGATGGGATTCTTTTTGCCACCTGTGGCCATCATTTTGATGCTCACACCCGTGGTGCTTCCGCCCATCATGGCCGCTGGTTTTGATCCAATCTGGTTTGGCATTGTGCTCACCATCAACATGGAGCTTGGGCTGATCACACCGCCCGTGGGCCTGAACCTGTTTGTGATCAATGGCATTGCGCCCGACATCAAGTTTGGCGAAATTTTGCGAGGCATCATCCCCTTCATTTTGATCATCTCTGGCTACATCGTTTTGCTGTCAATCTTCCCCGAGATTGTCACCTGGCTGCCAGACAAGTTTTACGATTAAGGACTCCAACCCATGAGCACAACAAGCAAGGGCTGGCGCACCGGGCAACAGTCCAAAGCCCAGCGCCTCTCTCGCGCCGCCCAGGCCTTGGGCCTGCCGGGCAAGCAGGTGCCTGCCGAGCAGGCGGTGGCACTGCTGCAGGCGGTGATTTGGCCGGGCGACCGGGTTTGCCTGGAGGGCAACAACCAGAAGCAGGCGGATTTTTTGGCGCAGTGCCTGGCCAAGGTCGACCCCGCGCAGGTCAACAACCTGCACCTGCTGCAGTCGGTGGTGGCCTTGCCCGAGCACACTGCCTTGTTTGACAAAGGCATTGCATGCGAGATTGATTTTTCATTCTCTGGCCCACAGGGTGCCCGTTTGGCCAACCTGGTGAGCGCAGGCAAAATCAAGATCAACGCCATTCACACTTACCTGGAGTTGTTTGGGCGGTACTTTGTGGACCTCACGCCCAATGTGGCGTTGATTGCCGCCGAGGCCGCCGATGCACAAGGCAATTTGTACACAGGCCCCAACACCGAAGACACGCCCGCCATTGTGGAGGCCGCAGCCTTCAAGAATGGCATCGTGATTGCACAGGTCAACGAGATTCGCGACACCTTGCCGCGTGTGGATGTGCCCGCCGGTTGGGTGGATTTTGTGGTGCACGCGCCGCGACCCAACCACATCGAGCCCCTGTTCACGCGTGACCCGGCGCTGATTTCCGAGATCCAGGTGCTGATGGCCATGATGGTGATCAAGGGGATTTATGCCGAGTATGGCGTGAAGCGGCTCAACCACGGCATTGGCTTTGACACGGCTGCCATTGAGCTGCTCTTGCCCACCTACGGTGAACAACTCGGCCTGAGAGGCAAGGTGTGCACCCACTGGGCGCTCAATCCGCACCCAGCACTCATCCCCGCGATTGAGGCGGGTTTTGTGCACAGCGTGCACAGCTTTGGCAGCGAGTTGGGCATGGAAAAGTACATCGAGTCCCGGCCCGACGTGTTTTTCACAGGGGCCGATGGCAGCATGCGCAGCAACCGCGCATATTGCCAGGCCGCAGGCCATTACGCCTGCGATCTGTTCATCGGCTCCACCCTGCAAATTGACACCCACGGCAACAGCAGCACCGCCACCAAAGGGCGCATCACCGGCTTTGGCGGTGCACCCAACATGGGGGCCGATGCCCGTGGACGCCGCCACGAGAGCGATGCCTGGGTCAAAGCTGGTCGCCAAGCCCAGGCCGACCCAAACCAAATACCGCGTGGACGCAAGCTGGTGGTGCAAATGGTCGAAACATTCCGTGAGCACATGGCCCCAGCCTTTGTGGAGCGGTTGGACGCCTGGGACCTGGCAGACAGCATGGGACTGAACAATCCCCCCGTGATGATTTAT
>DASUEC010000080.1:0-5388 GCA_036275255.1 Limnobacter sp.
AGCACAGTAGCACCCACAATTTCGGCAAGCTTGCGTGCCTTGCCATCGCCATCACATTGCAACATGGCCAAACATTCCCGTTGGGTGGGCAAGCCTGTGCCACCGCCTCTGGTGGCGCATATCACCGAGGGAAGGGTCACAGAAAAATACAAATCCCCTTCGGGCGTGATGTCCATGAACAGCA
This sequence comes from Limnobacter sp., assembly GCA_036275255.1. Taxonomy (GTDB): domain Bacteria; phylum Pseudomonadota; class Gammaproteobacteria; order Burkholderiales; family Burkholderiaceae_B; genus Limnobacter. The sequence goes on from DASUEC010000080.1 coordinate 185, forward strand.
TGCCTGCATGGCTTTCCACCACATTTGCTTCGTCCTGTCCAGTGGCGATGAACAGCGCAGCAATTCCGTTGGCCGAGTGTGGTCCAGTGTAAGCGCTGCCTGCAAGCTGCGCACCAATCGCGCTGCGTTGCCTTTGTTTGAACATGGTTTCCGGGGTGGTGCGGGCCAGGCGTTGCAGGATCTCACGCTTCAAGGTGGCCTCGGCAATCACCCGCTTGCCCCGGCTGTGCAGCAGGTTCATGTGTGAGTGCTTCTTGTCGGTTTCTATGGCACCACTCAAAGCAAAGTACGTGATGGGTTCCGGGCTGTTTTTGAGAATCCATTGGCAGGCGGCATGCGTCGCCTTTCCACACATGTTTTGACCCGCTGCATCGCCTGTGGTGTAGTTAAAGCGTGTGTAAACCATGCGGGCCACTTGCCAGTGCTGGACATGGGACAGCTTTCCGAACCGGGTCGTGGCCTGCGCATGCAAGCTCACCTCATGCTCCTTTTGCTTTAGCCATGTCAAAAACCGGCCTGCTGCGCGGGCGTCTTCAAACTCAAACACCGGTGCACGCTGCATGAACTCCTCTGCAACAGTCACTTGAACACCACCCGACTCACTGACAATTCGCATGCCCCGGCTGTAGCTGGCCACCAGGGTGCCCTCGGTGGTGGCCAAAGGCACATAAAACCAGCCTTGCGCATGTTCACCATGTATCAGCAGCGGCCCGGCCACCCCCACCGGCATTTGAACAACGCCGATAAAGTTCTCGGTGTTGTTGCGCACATCGGCAGGCTGGATGCTGTAGTGCCCGGTGTGCAGCAAGGCTGCACCGGTTTGCCGCGTCAAAAACTCCCTGCGCACGCAGGCTGCCTCTTCGGTGTAGTTGTCTTCAAAGCGGGGTACGGGTTGACGGTTCATGCCCGCTTGCCCTTGGGTTTGGCTTTTGCAGTTGTGCTGCGGCGAACAGGCTTGGGTTCGTCCAGGCTTTCAATCAGCTTGCGAATATTGTCCAGCTTCGCCTCCAACAGGCTACATTCCATCTCGCTGCGGTCCAGGGCCATGGTCAGCTGGGTGTTCTCTTTTTCCAGTTGCACCAGTTGCTTGGCCAATTGCGCGTTGTGTTGCTCAAGCTCTCGATTGGCCTGGTAAATTTTTGTCAGGTTGGTTTGAAGGTTTTTCACCTTGTCTTGCAAGCCATCCACCCGGTTCTTGATGCCGTGCTCCAGCAGGTTGACCTGGTCTGCCACAGCGTTCAACAGGGGCGTGGCCGGCAGGCTGGAAGCTCTCGCTTTTGCCACGGTCCTCAGGTTGCGCAGCACCGCTGTGCCCTTGGTTGTTAATCCCATGTTGTCTCCTCCCGGTGGTGTGTTGTTGTATTGGCACATCCAGTGCCACGTCCAAGCGTATCAAGAAACAGGCACTTGCGGTTTGTGTTTGGTCGCCTGGGCTACAATCGACAAGTCTTCTTTCCTTTTTTAATCAGCCCATCATGACCCTGCGCATTTCAAGGTTTGGTTTGCTGTTTGGTTTGGCTTTGCTGGCCGCCTGCAGTCCCTCGGCACCTCCAGACGATGTTTCTGGGGCACAACCAGTGGGCAAACCCAGCCTGAGTGTCGAAATGGTTGTGGCGCAAGCGCGCACCTGGCCTTTTGAACTCACGGTGAACGGCAGCATCGCCCCATGGCAGGAGGCTGTGATTGGATCTCAACTGGGTGGTGTACCGATTGCGCAATTGTTGGTGCAAACAGGCGATTTGGTCAAAAAGGGCCAGTTGCTCGCACAGTTTGACCAAGCGCCGGTCATGGCGGATGTTGCGCAGGCCATGGCTGCCGTGGCTGAGGCGCAGGCCATGCATGAGCAGGCTCGCTTCAATGCCGAATTAATCCGTGGATTGGACAACACCGGTGCGGTGAGTGCCCAGGAACGCAGCCAGATTCTGGCGGCAGAAAAATCTGCCCTCGCGCGTTTGCAGTCTGCGAGGGCGGCTCAAACACAGCAAGAAATCCGCTTGGCCAACACCCGGGTGACCGCCCTGGACGATGGCGTGATCTCTGCACGCAACGCCACCCTGGGTGCTGTGCCCAATCCTGGCGAGCCCTTGTTTCAGCTCGTGCGCCAACAGCGGCTGGAGTGGCGCGCTGAGGTCACTGCCGAAGAATTGGTGCAATTGCGCGTGGGCATGCCCGTGCGCATACAGCACGGCGAGGGCACAGTGCAAGGCAAAGTGAGGGCTCTGGGCCCTGCTGTGGATGCACAGTCGCGAATCGGTCTGGTGTATGTGGACCTCCCAGGTGCCTACAGCCAGGGTTTGAGGCCGGGCATGTTTGTGCGCGGAAGGTTTGTTTTGGCAGAACAAGAGGCTTTGCTCGTGCCCCAGTCCGCTGTGGTTGAGCGCGATGGTTTCACCTATGTGTTCGTGTTGAAAGAGGGCAGCAGCCAGGTACAACGCCTGAAGGTGAAAGTGGACCGCGGCACGGGCGATTGGGTGCGGGTGCTCGAGGGGCTGCAAGCTGGCCAGGCGGTGGTGAAAACCGGCGTTGCTTTCCTGGCCGATGGCGATCTGGTGAAGGTGGTGCAGTGAACGTTTCCGCCTGGTCCATCAAAAACCCCATTCCAGCATTGATGCTGTTTTTCATGCTCACCCTTGCGGGCCTGGCCTCGTTTGGGTTCATGAAAATCCAGAACTTCCCCGACATCGAATTGCCCACAGTGTCTGTGAGTGCAGCCTTGCCGGGTGCATCGCCTTCGCAGCTTGAGAACGACGTGGCCCGCAAAATTGAAAACTCGGTGGCCACCCTGCAACGGGTCAAACACATCTACACCAAAATCCAGGACGGCCTGGTGAGCATCACGGTGGAGTTTGAACTGGAAAAAGACGCGCAGGAGGCGGTTGATGACGTGCGTTCAGCCGTGTCCCGCGTACGTGCTGACTTGCCCACCGACTTGCGCGACCCAGTCATCAACAAGCTGGAACTGAGCGGCTCACCCGTGCTGGCGTACACCGTGGCCTCTCAGGCAATGGATGAAGAGGCGCTGTCCTGGTTTGTGGATGACGCCATTACCAAAACCCTGCTCAATGTGAAAGGCGTGGGCGCCGTCAGCCGTGTGGGGGGGGTAAGTCGGCAAGTGGTGGTGGAGCTGAACCCGCTCAAAATGCAGGCCCTGGGTTTAAGCGCACTGGATGTGTCGCGCCAGTTGCGCGCCACCCAGCTTGAAACCGCTGGCGGCCGCGCCGACCTCGGCACGGGTGAGCAGCCCCTGCGCACCATCGCAACAGTTCAAAATGCTGCGCAATTGCGAGACATGTCAATTGCCTTGCCCAATGGTCGCAACATCAAACTCACCGAAGTGGCCCGCATCGAAGACACCGTGGGCGAACGTCGCACCCAGGCCTTGCTCAACGGCAAACCCGTGGTGGGCTTCGAGGTGACCCGCAGCAAAGGCGCGGGCGAAGTGGAAGTGGGCGAGGGCGTTGCACAGGCGCTTGCGCGGCTTCAGGCCAGTCGACCCGACCTTGAAATTGTGGAGGCCTTCAACTTTGTGGAGCCTGTTCAAGGGGATTTTGACAACTCCATCAAAATGTTGCTCGAGGGTGCATTTCTGGCCGTGGTCGTGGTGTGGTTTTTCTTGCGGGACTGGCGCGCCACGTTTGTATCGGCAGTGGCTTTGCCGCTATCGGTGATCCCCACGTTTTTGGGCATGTATTTGCTTGGTTTCAGCCTGAATGTGGTCACCCTGCTGGCCATGTCTCTGGTGATTGGCATTTTGGTGGACGATGCGATCGTGGAAGTGGAAAACATTGTTCGCCACCTACGCATGGGCAAAAGCCCCCTGGAGGCTGCGCGTGAAGCGGCTGACGAAATTGGCTTGGCCGTGATTGCAACCACCTTCACCTTGATCGCGGTGTTTTTGCCCACCGCATTCATGAGCGGGATTGCCGGCAAATTCTTCAAGCAGTTTGGCTGGACGGCCGCCCTGGCTGTGTTTGCCTCACTGGTGGTGGCACGCATGCTCACCCCCATGATGTCGGCTTATATGCTGAAGGCAGCGGGCCATGAGGCAGAAAAAAACGAACCCTCCCGCAGCATGCAACGCTACGTGGATTGGGTGCGGTGGTGCCTGCACCATCGCTTTGTCACCTGTGTGGCTGCTGGCCTGTTTTTTGTGGGCTCGATTGCGCTCATTCCACTCTTGCCCACAGGCTTTATTCCCCCCGATGACCTCTCTCAAACCCAGGTGTATCTGGAGCTTCAACCGGGCAGCACCTTTGAGCAAACTGCGCAGGTGGCTGAACAGGCGCGAGGCCTGCTGGCCGAAGTGCCTCACATCAAGAGCGTTTACACCACCATCGGTGGTGGTGCCGCAGGTTCCGACCCCTTTGCCATGCAAGGCGGTGGCGAGGTGCGCAAGGCCACGCTCACCGTGTTGCTGGATGACCGCACCGTGCGCAGCGTGCGCAAACAGGTCATTGAGCAAAACATGCGAGATGCCTTGTCCAATTTGCCAGGGGCGCGCTTCAAGGTGGGTTTGGGAGGCTCGGGCGAAAAATACATTCTTGTGCTTTCTGGCGACGATGGGGCCGCCTTGAGCAGTGCTGCATCCGCTGTTGAGAAGGATCTGCGCACCATTCAGGGTGTGGGCAGCATCGCTTCCAGCGCCGCCCTGGTTCGGCCAGAAATCTGGATACAGCCTGACTTTGCCAAGGCGGCTGAACTGGGGGTGAGCACCACCGCCATGGGCGAGACCCTGCGTGTGGCCACGGTGGGCGATTATGATGCAGCGCTGCCCAAACTCAATCTGCCGCAGCGGCAAGTGCCCATTGTGGTGAGGCTGGAAGAAGCCGCGCGGCAAGACCTCGCTGTGCTGGAGAGGTTGGCTGTGCCCAGCACCAAGCCGGGTGTGCCCAGTGTGCAGCTTCACCAGGTGGCAGAGCTCACCGTGAATGCCGGCCCTTCAGTGATTGACCGGTATGACCGCGCACGCAATGTGAATTTTGAGGTGGAGCTTTCTGGTCGGCCACTTGGAGAAGTGGCACAAGAAGTGCAACAACTTCCAAGCATTCAAAACCTGCCCCCTGGCGTGGCCCAGCGCAATATTGGTGATGCCGAGGTGATGGGCGAGTTGTTTGCCAGTTTTGGTCTGGCCATGCTCACTGGCGTGTTGTGCATTTATGTGGTGCTGGTCTTGCTGTTCAAAGACTTTCTGCAACCGGTGACCA
>DASUEC010000081.1:0-8316 GCA_036275255.1 Limnobacter sp.
CCACCTGGAGAGCCCAGCCGTCAAGCTGTACCAAGGCCAGGTGACCTTCGTGGCCAACCAGGTCGAAGTGGAGTGTTTGCCCAAGGACCTGCCAGAGTTCATCGCCGTGGATTGCAGCGTGCTCGACATCACCAAGCGCAACATCCACGTGTCCGACCTGAACCTGCCCGAAGGCGTAGGCATTCCTGTACACGGCCAGGCCGACTTGTCTTTGGTCACCGTAAAAATCAAGAATGCGGCTGCCAAAGCCGGTGCTGACGAGTAATACGTCACCCAACCATTCGGTGCATGAAAAGCCACCCGGCCCAGGCCTGGTGGCTTTTTTTATGGGCAAAATGTAGCCCGACACTCAAACACCACACATTGCAACGTGAACAACCCACCCAATTTTGAAGAACTGCCTCTGGGCGATCAAATCAAACACGTGATCACCCAATTGCCCGCCAGCACAGTCAGCCTGGGCGAGATTCTGGCCTTGGTCGGCCGCGACGGCATGTTGCTGCTGGTGGCGTTTCTTACACTGGTCTTCATGGTGCCCGTGTCCATTCCCGGCGTGAGCACCATCTTTGGTGCCGCCATTTTGCTCATCGGCATCAGCCGGGTTTTTGGGCGCACCTTGTGGCTACCCAAACGCTTCACAGAACGCGCCTTGCCAGCCGACAAACTTCGCAGTGCACTTGAAAAAGGCATGGTTTGGATTCCACGGCTGGAGAAAATCAGCAAACCTCACCGCATGGCGTGGCTGACCACTGGCCGCGGCATGAGCATCGTCAACGACGGCGGCCTCATTTTGGGTGCAGTGCTGCTGATGGCGCCCTTCGGGTTTATCCCGTTTTCAAACACCTTGCCGGGCATTGCCTTGCTGTTTTTGGCGGTGGGGCTGATCCAGCGCGATGGTGCAGCCGTGCTGTTGGGGCATTTGGCCAATGCTGCCTCCATCATTTATTTTGGTGTGCTCATTGGTGGCGGTGGCGTGCTCATTCAGCAATTTTTTACGAACAGTTAAACTGGCACCTCGGTTTTGTCCACCACCCGCCGCAGCACAAAGCTGGTGTGCACCCCTGTCACGCCCTTGATGCGGGTGATTCTGTTTAACAGCAGATTTTGGTACCCGTCCATGTCGGCCACAATCACCTTGAGCTGGTAATCCGCCTGCTGGCCTGTAATCAACAAACACTCCATCACCTCGGGAATGGCTGCGATGGCCCCCTCAAAACTCGCAAACCGCTCCGGCGTGTGCTGATCCATGGAAATGTAAATCAGCGCCATCAGGCTATAGCCCAACTTCTTGGCATCCACCAAAGCCCGGTAGCCCGTGATTAAACCAGACTCCTCCAGCGCCTTTACACGTCGCAGGCAGGGGGATGGAGACAGCCCAATGGCCTCGGCCAGGTCCTGATTGCTCATGCGGCCATCGGCCTGCAAAAGCGCCAAAATGTGTTTGTCGTAGCGATCAAGTTCCAACATTTTTAATTTGCTTCCAATAAATAAATTTTATTCGCAATTATCTGCCAATAAAAACAAATATCAAAGCAACAAACGCAATCATCTTTCGCAAGACAAAGCCTACACTGTGTTTCATAGCATCACATTTCAGGCCCAAGCAGCATGTTGAAGAACCCCGCCACCAAATATCGCCCCGCTTACAAAGTGGACCTGCCCGATCGCACATGGCCCAACAAGGCCATTGAACAAGCACCCATCTGGTTAAGCACCGATTTGCGCGACGGCAACCAAGCGATTTTTGAACCCATGAATGTGGCCACCAAGCTGGCCTTCTTCAAGGAGTTGGTGCGCATTGGCTTCAAACAGATTGAGGTGGGCTTTCCCGCTGCCTCGCAGATCGACTTCGACGTGATTCGGCACCTGATCGACAACGATTTGATTCCGAACGACGTCACCCCCATGGTCATGACCCAGGCGCGTGATGACCTCATCGAGCGAACCGTGGAATCGGTGATGGGCGCCAAAAGCGCCATCATCCACATCTACAACTCCACCGCACCCGTGTGGAGAAATACGGTGTTCCGCATGACGGTGCCCGAAGTCATCGACATGGTGAAAAACCGTGTGCAAAAAGTCAAAGACCTGACCGATGCACACCCCGAAACACAATGGGTTTTGCAGTACTCGCCCGAGTGCTTCAACATGACCGAACTGGATGTGGCTTTGCAGGCCTGCAACACCGCCATTGAAACCTGGGACGCCGGGCCGGGTAGAACAATCATCATCAACTTGCCCACCACCGTGGAGTGGAGCACACCGAATGTGTTTGCCGATCAAATTGAGTGGATGCACCGGCACCTGAACCGCCGCGAGCATGTGGTGCTTTCCGTGCATCCACACAACGACCGCGGCACCGGCGTGGCCACCGCCGAATTGGCCATGATGGCGGGCGCACAACGTGTGGAAGGCTGCCTGTTTGGCAATGGCGAGCGATGCGGCAACGTGGACATTGTGACGCTTGCCCTGAACATGTACACCCAAGGCGTGCACCCCAAGCTTGATTTCTCCGACATCAACGCAGTGGCCCGCGTCGTGGAAAGCTGCACGCAGTTGCCCATTCACCCCCGCCACCCGTATGTGGGCGATTTGGTGTACACCGCGTTCTCGGGGTCGCATCAGGATGCGATCAAGAAGGGCTTCGACATTCAAAAGCCCGATGCCATGTGGGAAGTGCCCTACCTGCCCATCGACCCAGTGGATGTGGGCCGCACATACGACAGCGTGATCCGCGTCAACAGCCAGTCGGGCAAAGGCGGCATTGCCTACATTCTGGAACGCGAACATGGCGTGGTCATGCCGCGCCGCATGCAAGTCGAGTTTTCAGCCGTGGTTCAAAAGGTCAGCGACAGCACTGCATCCGAAATGACATCCCCGGCGCTTTGGGCCCTGTTTGAAAAAACCTATTTGCAGAACGACGACAGCCAGCCTCGGTACGTGAGCCACAAAACATTCGAAACCGAAGCGGGCCAAGGCATTCAAATTTCAATTCATCACCATGGCAAAACCATCACCCTGGACGGTGTGGGCAATGGGCCACTGGATGCGGCGGTGAACGCGCTGGGCGTGCCCTTGGAGGTGGTTGCATTTGAAGAGCGGGCGGTGAGCCACGGTGCCAAAGCCAAAGCCATGGCCGTGATAGAGGCCAGCATGCCTGGTGTGCCAGGATCAAGGTTTGGCGTGGGCTTTGACGACAACATCACCACCGCCAGCTTGATGGCTTTGGTGAGCGCATGGCGGCGAATTGCGCCGCAAATGGCCCAAAAACCCCACACGCATGGAGTGGGCGTGCAAGTTGGGTGAAAATAAGGCATTGTTACATTCAGACAATGCACACCCTTCATGAGCACCACCCCCATCAAGATGATCGTTGGTTTGGGCAACCCGGGCCCCCAGTACACAGACACGCGTCACAACGCCGGTGTGTGGTACCTGGACAAACTGGCGCGCCAACATCATGTTCACTTGCAAAGCGACAAACGTTTTTTTGGTGACCTGGCTCGAATCAAAGCAAACGGTGAGGACGTGTGGCTGCTGTTCCCCACCACCTTCATGAACCGTTCCGGGCAGGCGGTGGGAGCACTGGCGAAGTTTTTTAAAATCAAGCCCGAAGAAATTCTGGTCGCGCACGATGAGCTGGACCTGCTGCCAGGGCAACTGAAAATCAAAAAGGGCGGTGGTCATGCTGGGCACAATGGCCTGAAAGACATGAACGCCCACCTGGGCAGCAATGAGTTTTGGCGCGCCCGCATTGGCATTGGGCACCCACGCAGCCTCAACCTGCAACAAGGCGTGGCTGATTTTGTTCTCCATCGGCCTGCGCAAGCCCATCAACAGGCCATTGATGCCAGCATCGACATTTTGCTTAAACACACCGACCTCGTTCTCAGGGGCAACATTGCACAAGCCACCACCCACATTCACACCGAATGTGACCAGTTGTTCAAACTCCACGCGAGCAAACTGGCGCCATGAGCAGCATTCGGATTATTTTGGGCGAGCGGGCCAAGGCACACATTGCCAACCAGGGTTTAAAGCCAGAAGATATTTGTGCAATACCCGCGGCCGCGGGTGGGCCCAAAGGACTCATACTGCAAGGGCTGGACCACTACCTCTTCACCAACTGGCTGGGCCCCGCTCACCTTCAAACCCGCAAAACCAAAGGCTTGTTGCCACTGCAACTGATTGGTGCCTCCATCGGCGCATGGCGCATGGCCGCCGCAGCAAGCAGCAACCCTGCGGCCACACTCAAGCGACTCGCTCAACAGTATGTGGAGGCGCAAAACTACAAACCCGGTGTGGACCGTTTCGAGATCAGCCGTGTGTGCGAAGCCATGGTGCAAACCGTGGTGGCCGACGAAGCACAGCACATGGTCAACCCCACCGGCAAAGAGCTCCTGGTGTGGGTCAACAAAGGCCTGACGCCCCTGCATCACGCCCGTCAGCAGCGGGCGCGCAAACGCGGATTTGCATCTGCGGTGCTCGCCAACAGCATGGGCCGCAACAGGCTGGCCAATTATTTTGAACGCTGGGTATTCCAAAGCCCAGGGGCGCACACCGACTGGCTGGCTCAGCCTTTTGACCGCATCCCGACCCGCATTGAAGACCTGGATGCACTGAACATTCACAGCGCGCTGCTGGCCAGTGGCAGCATTCCCTTTGTGCTCAACCCAGTGAACAAAATTGTCAAAGCCTTCGAGAGCCAAACCGAACACCACCCACGCCTGGATTTGCAGCACCACCATGGGCCATTTTGGGATGGCGGGCTCACCGACTACCACCTTGCCCTGCCCTACCACCGGCTACCCGGCCTGGTGCTGTACCCACACTTTGCACCCACAGTAACCCCTGGCTGGCTGGACAAGTTTTTAAAACTGCGCAAAGCCAAACCCGAGTGGATGAGCAATGTGATCTTGGTGTGCCCGTCGCCTGAATTTGTTGCAAGCCTGCCTGCGCGGAAGATACCCGACCGCAGCGATTTCAAACGCTACAAGTTTGACCACACCGTGCGCATTCCCCTTTGGCAACAAGCCATTGCCGAGAGCGAACGCATGGCAGAAGACTTCAACCGGTGGTTGCACACCATCAATGGCCAATGAAAGATCATGCGCCGTACACGCGGAACGACTGTAACCCTTTGAACAACGGATTCATGCTGGCAAAAGTGGCCGCATTTTGACAAGCATGGCACATGGGCAAGCGAGAGAACATGGTCACCTCAAACGGCCTTCCAAGCAAATCCGGGTGTGCTTCCAGAATCATCAGCATGGCACTGAGGGCCGTGTATTCGGTGTCCCTGGCGCGGTCATGAAATTGGCGGTGCTGATCCAGCGTCAAAGTGCGCGGCATCATCCGGGCCTCTTTGCGGTCGGCGTCCGCACCAATCAACAGGTCTGAATAGCCCACATACCGAACCGGCGCGTCGGCGCTCGGGCGCAAATCACTCAGGCTGCCCTGCACGGCGCACTTCAGCCGATCTGTGGAGGGCGGAAGAGGCAAACACCGCACAGTCAGCCCCTGTGACCCCAACCCCATCATTCTGAGTTCAGCCTTGCCCGCCCTGGTTCGCACGGATGTGCCTCCCGAGCCCGAGAAAAAACGGATTTGCCCCACACCCGGCATGGTCAGCACCGTCAGCAGGTAGTTGCGCGTCTCCGGATTTCCACGCTTGTCACGCCCGGTCAGGCAGGTCCAGAGTTGTTCAGGTGTATGGAGATTCTCCCCGGTCATGTCCAACATCGCCTGACGCAACATGGCCAGGTGAGCCTGGGCACCGGGATCATTCAACGTGGCGCGGGAAGGCATCTGGATGCGCACCGCATTCCCGGTGCTTGCAAGTTTTTCGGAGTATTTTCTGAACAAGGCCTCGTTGGCGGCCAATCGGTTGTGAACCTCCGCCACACTGGTGGTGGCGTTCCAGGTTTCTTGCACCTCCGTCAAAAAATCGAGTTTTTTCCTGGCATTCTTGCCTCGGTGTGCCGGGGTCAAACCCCACTCCTGCTTAAGTTGCCTGGCGTCACCCGCCAGCATGTCACCCACCGCCTGCTTCACAGCAGGATTGGCGATGACCAAAGCCTCACTGCGCGGGCTGAGCGCAGACTTGTGCCAGTTTTTGGGGTGTGCCTGAACAAAAATACCTGCAGCCGCCTGGTTCAATTGCTGCGCAAGTTGACCTGGGGCGCTTGATGAGGAAGATGGCTGTGCAGCCGCCTGCACAGTCGCGGCGGCACTGGTTTGGTTGATGTTGGGCGCATTGGCGCCAGTGGGTGCAATGGTCATTGGCCGCCCTCTGACATGCGGGTGCGGAGGAACGACTCAATCGCATTCGAAAAGGCAGCAACCACCTCAAGCTCCAAACCGTGGCGGGGCACAAGCAGCTGCCAGGCGCTGTAGGGGTCGGCCTCCTGGGTGGGCGCAGGCGCACCGGCCGGCGTTGGGTTTGTGCTCCCCATGGCGGCAACGTTGATTTTTTCTTGCTTGTCTGCCTTGATGGCCAACAAGCGATGTAGCGTGTTTTCATCTGCGCCATGCAGCACGCCCACTCCGTCAGGCCGTGTTAACTGCGCATCCAGTTGCGCATAAATCACCTGGTCAAAAATTTCGGTGACCGCGTAAAGGAGGGTTTGCCGGTTTTGCCGCCCCAATACGAGCAAGGCGGGGTGAATCACCAGGTTCTTTTTGGAAGGCTGGTAAGCGGCAGGCCAGCGGCTGGGGTCGATCAGCACGTCCACCCCATTGAACTTCAAGGCTGGGCAGTTGGCAAGGTAAGACGTCACACCCCGCTCACTGAGCTTGCACCTGCGCCCCTCCATCAAAAATTCGCTGAATTGCTGTTGCAAACGGTGGTTTTGGGCGGCGGTTGGAAGCGGCGTTGCCGGATCATGGACATGCAAAGGCGATGCCGTGCGATCCACATTGCCCCCTTGCTCGGACATTGGCCTGGTGTTCATACCCCTCCCCATGGTGTAAAAAGATGAGTTACCGGGGATCCCCGTGTGGTTCCATGCAGCCATGCCAAACGCGGTACAATGCACCCCATTGAAAATTCAGCAAAAGAAGCTTTCCCATGACCCTCAAATGCGGCATCGTTGGCCTTCCCAACGTCGGTAAATCCACCCTGTTCAACGCGCTGACCAAGGCGGGCATTGCGGCAGAAAACTATCCCTTCTGCACCATTGAACCCAATGTGGGCATTGTGGAGGTGCCCGATGCCCGGCTCAATCAGCTGGCAGACATTGTGAAACCCGAGCGAATTGTGCATGCCACAGTCGAATTTGTAGACATTGCAGGGCTGGTGGCCGGTGCATCCAAAGGCGAAGGCTTGGGCAACCAGTTTTTGGCCCACATCCGTGAAACGGACGCCATTGTGAATGTGGTGCGCTGCTTCGAAGACGACAACGTGGTGCATGTGAATGGCCGTGTAGACCCCATTGCCGACATTGAAACCATTGAGACCGAATTGTGCCTGGCCGACCTGGGCACGGTTGAAAAAGCCGTGATTCGCCTGGCCAAACAAGCGCGCGCCAACGACAAGGAGGCCGCCAAGGTGCTGGCTGTGCTGGAACGCTGCCAGGCTCAACTCAACGAAGCCAAACCTGTGCGCGCACTGGGGCTGGATGCCGAAGAACTCTTCTCCATCAAAAGCTTCGGATTGATCACAGCCAAGCCCGCCATGTATGTGGCCAACGTGGCCGAAGACGGTTTTGAGAACAACCCGTTTGTTGAACGCCTGCAAGCCTACGCCGCCAAGCAAAACGCCCCCGTTGTCTCGGTGTGCGCAGCCATTGAGGCCGAAATTGCCGACCTCGATGATGCAGACAAAATGGAATTCCTCGAAAGCATCGGCATGAAAGAACCCGGCCTGAACCGCGTGATCCGGGCGGGCTTCAAACTGCTTGGCCTGCAAACCTACTTCACCGCCGGGGTCAAAGAAGTGCGCGCCTGGACCATCAAGATTGGGGACACAGCGCCCAAGGCCGCGGGTGTGATCCACACCGATTTTGAACGCGGCTTTATTCGTGCACAAACCATTGCATTTGACGACTACATTGCCTGCAAGGGCGAAAACGGTGCCAAAGAAGCTGGCAAGATGCGCGCCGAGGGCAAAGAGTATGTGGTCAAAGACGGTGACGTGCTGAACTTCCTGTTTAACGTCTAAACCCCAGTGCGGCGCGGTTGGCGTGTTGCCCTGAAGTGGCTCACTCTCGGGCTGCTGCTTGCAGCGCTCGGCGCCGTGTTGGCGCATGGGGTGCTGGTACCGAAGTTTCTCTGGGAGCCCCACCTCCAGGCACTGGCAGGGCAGCCGCCTGAGCA
>DASUEC010000082.1:0-2165 GCA_036275255.1 Limnobacter sp.
TGCAGGCAGAATTTGAGACCACTGCGCAGCCTCCCACTGCAGGCTGGCCTGGAAACCCTTCAAGCCAATTTGCTGGTGCATCCAGTTTTCGAGATAGGGCTTGGCTGTTTTCCAAAGATCAAGATCGGGATCCAACTGGCGGCCCAAGCCCTCCACATTCAGCAGGGTTTTTTGCAGCAGCACCAACTGGGGCTGAATTTCCACGTTGAATCGCCGGGAGGTTTGGAACAGGCGCATCAAGGCCTGGCCCAAAGAGATTTCCTTGAGGGGTTTGCCAAAAAACGGCTCGATGCAAGCGCGGATGGCAGACTCCAACTCGTCGATGCGCGTGCCCTTGGGCACCCAGCCCGACTGCACATGCAACTCGGCCACGCGTTTGTAGTCTTGCCTGAAAAAGGCCAAAAAGTTTTGGGCCAGGTATTGTTTGTCCACATCGCTCAGCGTGCCCACAATGCCGAAATCGAGCGCGATGTAACGACCAAAATCGTCGCCCTGGTCACTGACGTAAATGTTGCCAGGGTGCATGTCAGCATGGAAAAACCCATCCCGAAACACTTGGGTGAAAAAAATCTCCACCCCATCGCGAGAGAGTTTCTTCAGATCAATGTTGGCCGCCTGCAAGCGCTCAACCTGTGAAATCGGGATGCCATGCATGCGCTCCATGGTGATCACGCTGCTGCAACAGTAATCCCAATACATTTCGGGCACGCGCAACAAATGACCGCTGCCAGAAGCGGCCGAAAAATTGCGCCGCAGCTGGGAGGCATTGGCCGCCTCGCGCATCAGATCGAGCTCGTCATGCAGGTATTTGTTGAATTCCGCCACCACCTCGCGGGGCTTGAGCCGTTTGCCATCGGCCCATATTTTTTCAACCAGCGAGGCAGCGGTTTTCATGAGGGCCAGGTCTTTGTCGATGACATTCATCATGCCGGGCCGCAACACCTTCACCGCCACTTTTTTGCCAGCCTGACCGCCTTCCTTGATGACGGCAAAGTGAACCTGCGCAATGGATGCACTGGCCACGGGCTGGTTCTGGAAATCGAGGAACATGTCTTCGATTCGCCGGCCCAGGCTGGTCTCGATCAACTCGCGCGCAAGTTCGGAAGAAAATGGTGGCACCTGATCCTGGAGTTTGGCCAGTTCGTCGGCCACGTCGGCCGGAAGAAGGTCACGGCGGGTGGACAACAATTGCCCGAACTTCACAAAGAGCGGCCCCAGGTCTTCCAAGGCCTTGCGCAAGCGCTCACCTCGCGAGGCACTGAGTGCCCGGCTGGAAGAAACCAGTTTGAGCAGCCATTTGGCCGCTGGGTTCTGAATGGAATCGGCAGCAATCAGGAACAAGCCATAACGCCGGGCCACCCAGGCAATCTTTGCCAAGCGACGCAACTTCATGCCTTGGGCCCCTGCCCTTCCTGAAGCTTGGCGATGCGTTTTTCGAGCCTGGCCAGGTCGTCGCGCAGCTTGCTGACTTCATCCCGAAAATCATCGAACTCCGAGGCGGTCGGGGCCAGTGATTTTTCGTGCACCACGTACTCCCGCAAACTGCTCTTGAAACGCTGCATCACGTCACGCGCGTTGGTGCCCAGGGCGGCTAGCGTGTTCATCACCCACACGGCTTGAGCATCGCCCACCACTCGGGCCAAATCACGCTCTGGGTCCCAAGAGAGGTCGTTGATTACCGTGGACACGGTTTGTGCAAAATCCATGTCGCCCTGAATACTGGCCTTGCGCGCCACGCCGCCGGGGTTGTTCACCGCGCCCACCAAATCGGCCCATTGCAAAGCGATGCTGGTGTCGGCAGGTGAGTGCACGCCGGCACTGCTTTGTGTGGTCTGGAAATGGCCTTGTTCGTTGATGCGAAACAACAGGGTGACCGGAGCCACCGAGATGGACAGCACCTTGCCCGCTTCAGCCTGTAATTTGGATTTGCTGCTGCGCTGTTGGTCCAGCAAATGGTTGAGCACCAGGCATGCCATTTGGTTGAGGGTGGCCGACAACAAGGCCACGGGGGCTGACAGCAGACCACTCAAACCCGAAGCACCGACCGGCCCGGCTGGCCTGGCGCCCGACAGTATCTTGGATGCGAACTGAAACAGCAAAACCGGAGGACTGGACAAGATGGACGCCCTGAAAACTCAATTGGCTTGAGTGTAACCCAGCCAGGC
>DASUEC010000083.1:0-2869 GCA_036275255.1 Limnobacter sp.
ACTGGCCAGCCTTGTGGTCTTGGAAAACCGGCTGCACCACACGCGCATTGAGCACTTTGGTGTCAACCGACTTGAAATACTCATCGGAGGCCAGGTTGACCAACACGGCATCCGTTTTGCCCAGCGCTTTGTTCAAGGCAGGCGCCACCGTGGACTTCCAGAAAGCATACAAATCCTTGCCTGCTGGGTTGGGCAACTTGGTTCCCATTTCAAGGCGATAAGGCTGCATCAGATCCAGGGGCCGCAAAACACCATACAAACCCGACAATATGCGGATGTGCTGCTGGGCAAAAGCCAAACCTTCTTCATCCAGGGACTTGGCATCCAGCCCATCGTAAACATCCCCGTTGAAAGCAAGCACGGCCTGTCGCGCGTTTTTGGTGGTGAACTGCGTCGACCACTCCCCGTAACGCGTTGCGTTGAGCACCCCCAGCTTGTCGGAAATCGACATCAACTCCGAAATTTGAAGTGGGCTCATGGGGCGAAGAATATCAACCAGTTGGCTCGCTTCATCAACAAACTGCGGCTTGGTGTGCGTAGACACGGACAAAGGCGATTCGTAGTCCAGCGATTTGGCTGGGGATAAAACAACGATCATGGGCATGGGGATTGTGCGGTGGTTACTACCTCGCCATTATCGCAGGAATGAGGCGGGATTCACCCTGAAAAGGCCGTGACGTCCCTAAAAAATGGCCGCGGGTGCGAGCATCTCGCCCCGCTTTGGCCTTGTCTCCCAGACCCGTCTCTTCCTGATTGATAAAACTGATACCGAAAAGCGGGCGAATCAGATTCAAACGCACGCTTGAGGTGCACGCGCTACCCGGACAGGGGGTGAATTGCGCTTGCATGTTTCAGATTACTGTATATAATTACAGCATGTCCATTCGAGACCTCTGCCATGAAAGGTTTAACTGCGCGCCAACAAGAAATTCTCGATCTTATTCGCGATCAAATTGCCCAATTTGGGCGACCACCCACACGCGCTGAAATTGCCCGTCAGTTGGGGTTCCGTTCCGCGAACGCTGCTGAAGATCACCTCCAGGCCCTGGCCAAAAAAAATGTGATTGCGCTCGACGCCAGCACTTCGCGGGGCATCCGTTTGCTGGGCGAGTATGCTGAAGGGCTGGAAGAAACAGCCACACGGGTACTGGATCAACTCATGCACTTGCCGGTGGTGGGTCGCGTTGCTGCTGGCAGCCCCATTCTTGCGCAAGAACACGTCGAAAAAGAAATTCCTGTCGACCCAGCCCTGTTCCCCGACAAACCCGATTACCTGCTGAAAGTGCGCGGCATGTCCATGAAAGACATCGGCATTCTGGACGGTGATCTGCTGGCCGTGAAAAAATCCAGCACTGCACGGGCTGGCCAGGTGGTGGTGGCCAGAGTTAATGAAGACGTCACCGTGAAACGCTACTTCCAAAAGGGCCATGTGGTTGAGCTGCAAGCCGAAAACCCCGAGTTTGCCCCCATTGAAGTGGATTTGCGCAAAGAGAACTTTGCCATCGAGGGCTTGGCTGTTGGGCTGATTCGCCAGGGCCAACTTCACTGATGCAGGTCATGAAGGAATGGATCCGATCGGCATTCACCCTTCCCTTTGGCGCGCCAACCAACTGGGTAGCGACACCTCGCTGAAAATCCCCAGTGGCTTTCCCGAACTTGACCTGCAGTTGCCCGGTGGAGGCTGGCCCACGCGCAACTTGATCGAGTTGCTTTTGAAGCATCAGGGCATTGGCGAACTTCGCTTCTTGATGCCCATTTTTCGTCGCTTGTCGCTTGAACATAAAAAGCTTGTTTTGGTGGGCGCACCGCACATCCCCATGGCCGCCGTGTTTGAGCAATATGGCATCGCCTTGTCACAGCTTACCTTGGTACAAACAGACAAACCACAGGATCGCCTGTGGGCCATGGAACAGGTTTTGCAAAGCGATGCATTTGGTGCCCTGGTGATGTGGCTCCCTGAAGACAAAGGCCTGTGCAACCCCACCGTGCTGCGCAGGCTTCAATACCAGGCCACACGCTGCAGTGGCTTGAGTTTTTTGTTTCGCCCGCTGCAAGCGCAAACCCAGCCTTCACCGGCCTCATTGCGCTTGTGCCTCACCGCCCACAGCCACCACCACCTGCGAGTGCACTTGATCAAACGGCGTGGGCCAGTGCTTGAACAACCGCTGGTGCTGCAGCTGCCCAATTCGTACAGTGCCTTGCCTGGCCTTGTGTTTGAACATGAACTGGCACGCACACATGCTCAACAACACGCACAGGAGTCTGGCCGTGCTTTGGATCGCCATGTGCACACACCCGCAAGCCGGGCAAAACAATACACCAACCCCTCGTGACAAGGGAACAGCGCTGCTTGCAGCGCTACAAACCGTGTGTGCCCGTTTCAGCCCGATGTTGTACGTTCACCAGGATCAACATCATCCGTGGCGCGGCCTGTTGATGGAAGTCGAGAGTTGCCTCCGGTTGTTTGGTGGGCGCAACGCCTTGCTCACTGAGCTGTGGAACCATGTGCAAACCTGCACTGGCGCACACTCGGATACACCGCTGAACATCGCCCTGCATGACAATCCCACCGCCGCATGGTGGCTCGCCAAGGCTGCACCAGCCCATGAACTATCTGCCTTGCTGGCGCATTCCGCCACCGAAAAGACAGTGCTTTCCTGGCTGCCCGTGCATGCCATGGACGTACCCCACCACCTCTTGGAAACCTTTCAGCAATGTGGACTGGAACAACTGGATCAATTGTGCGCCCTGCCGCGCGATGCCTTTTTACGCCGTTTTGGGCGCTGCCTGCTGGGTGAACTGGATGCCGGCTTTGGAAAGACCCCCCTGCAAGGATTTGCTGGCGTGCCTTTGCAACCACCCCGTGTAT
>DASUEC010000084.1:0-5048 GCA_036275255.1 Limnobacter sp.
CTGTGGCGGGATAGCGTCTACCGATCGGGCTGGCACAAAAGCCACATCGACCCCTGAGCAACAGGTAAGACACCAAGGGCACGTTGTGCCACCACTTCAGGGGCTTTTTGCAGGCAGTGCAGTGTGAGGCAGGCCAAACGAGATTGAACCTAGGGTGCGTCTCGGCGTCTCGCTCCTGAATGGCAGCCAGCTCTGCATCCCAGGCCCGTTCCATCATGATGGGCATGCGGTGGGCGACCACATTGAGGAACGACCCCACGCACAGGCCCACGAGGGCACTCCAGATCAGCCACTGGGCAGGGTCCAGCGAAGCGAACAAACTCAAACAATGTCCCCCATGTTGAAGATTGGCATGTACATGCCCACAATCAGGACTCCCACCAATCCCCCGATGATACACATGATCATGGGCTCCATCACGGTAGACAGTGTATCTACCATGTCATCGAGCTGTGTTTCGAATTGTTCGGCCAGGCGTTCCAGCATCGCATCCATCCGCCCAGACTCTTCTCCAATCCGTATCATTTGCACGGATTCTGCCGGAAACAGCCTGACCTGTTCCATGCTGTCAGAGACGCGTCCGCCTGAGGCGACCGCCTGTCGAATCTCTAGCGTGGCCGCTTCATACCGCTCGATGTTTGCAACACTGGCCACGGAGTCAAGCGCAGAAACAATCGGAACGCCGGATGCGCTGAGGGTGGCGAAGGTGCGTGTCCAGCGGGCAAGAACCGCGGTTTTCATGAGATCGCCAAACAGGGGCAGTCTCAACAGCACCTTGTCCATGCCGTTTCGCACCCGCGTGCTTTTTTTATAGGCCTTAAACACCGCCAGTCCTGCGCCAATGCACAGGGCGAGCATGACCAGTCCGTGTTGTTGAAGGTAGTCGGACGTGCTCAACAAAAAATTGGTGAGTGCTGGCAGCTCGGCCTTGAATTGCGAATAGACAGAGCGAAAGGTGGGCAGCACAAAGAGCAGCATGCCAACGGAGACTGTCAGGGCAACCAACACCACAATGCTCGGGTAAATCATTGCCTTTTTTACCCGTTGACGAATGCGCAGGGATTTCTCCATGTGCGTGGCCAGTCGTTGAAGGGCCAGGTCCAGTTCCCCCGCGTCTTCGCCTGCTGCCAGTGTGTTGCAAAACAGGCTGTCGAAGCACTTTGGGTGCTTGCGCATGGCGTCACTGAGTTTCTGTCCGCTTTCAATGTCGGCGCGAATGGCTCTCACCATGCGTTGCAGCGCCTGCTTGGATTTGCCGGTCATGCCGCCGGCGATCAGGCCAAGGCTTTGTCCAAGCGGCACGCCCGACTGAATCATGACAGAGAGTTGTCGAACAAACGCAGCCACCTGAACCAGCTTCACCTGGCCACCTGCGGACACTTTCGCCTTTTTGATGCTTTTGGGTTTGACGCCCTGCCTGCTCAACTGATACCGGGCATGTTCAATGGACTTTGCACGAATTTCGCCGCTTCTGGCCGGCTTGCCAGAGCCGCGAGGGGGTTCTGTCCAAAAAAACAGGGACTCTCCCCCTGGCAAGGGCTTGTCTTTCAGGTTTGCTGCCATGGCACACTCGCTGACGGAATCAATCGGTCTTGGTGGCGCCCAGAATTTCCTCAATGGTGGTGATGCCCAGCCTGATTTTGTTCAAGCCTGAGTCCATCATGCTGCCTACGCCTTCTGCACGCGCCTGCCTTTCCATGTCGGGTGCAGAGGCACCTTCAATGATCAACTCCTGCATGCGCTCCGAGACGGGGAGCACTTCATAAATTCCGGTTCGTCCCGAATATCCTGTCCCATTGCAGGTGTCGCAGCCCACCGCGCAGAAGGGGGTCCAATCCTCTTGGGGGAGCTCTTTGAGCATGCCTGCTTGCACAAGCGCCTTGGCGCCCTGTGGGTGAGGGGCCTTGCAATTGCACAACTTGCGCACCAGGCGCTGGGCGATGATCAGATTCAGGGAAGAGGCGATGTTGTAGGTCTCCACGCCCATGTTTTTCAGGCGGATGATGGTAGACACCGCGTCGTTCGTGTGCAGCGTGGAAAGCACCTTGTGGCCTGTCTGGGAGGCCTTGATCGAAATGTCGGCGGTTTCCAGGTCCCGGATTTCTCCGACCATGATCACATCTGGGTCCTGCCGCAGCAAGGCTCTCAACGCCTTGGCAAAGGTCAGGCCAAGGCGTTCATTGATATTGACCTGATTGATGCCGTTGAGGTTGATCTCAGCGGGGTCTTCAACTGTGCTGATGTTGATGGATTCGTGGTTAAGCATTTGCAGAAAAGTGTACAGGGACACCGTCTTGCCACTGCCTGTGGGGCCGGTCACCAGGATCATGCCGTGCGGCTTGGCCAATGCAGCTTCCACAGCGGTTTTTTGAACGGCGTCAAAGCCCAGTTGCTCGAGCTTGAGCAGGGAGCGGCTTGAATCCAGCAATCGCATCACGATTTTTTCGCCAAACAGCGTTGGCAGCGTGCTGACCCGAAAGTCCACTTTTCGCTCATCTGCGCCGAGCGTAATGCGGATTCGACCGTCTTGGGGTACTCGGGTCTCCGTGGTGTTGAGCCTGCTCATGATCTTGATGCGGGCCGCAATCTTGGCCTTGGCAGTCAGCGGTGGCTGGGATGTTTCCTGCAGCACGCCGTCGATTCTGAAGCGAACCCGGTAGTTTTTCTCGTAAGGTTCGAAGTGAATGTCCGAGGCCCCCTTTTTGAGTGCGTCGTTCAACAGGCGCTGCACAAACCTCACGATCGGTGCGTCATCTACATCGGGAGATACCTCTTCCAGATCACTGGTTTCGGTGTCGGTCATCACCTCGGTCAACAATCCTTCGTCAATGGATTGTCCTGGTTGGTGCTGGTCCAGCTTGTGGAGCAATTTGTCATATTCCACCACCACCGGATCCACCTGGAGCTGGGTGCGAAATTTCAGCTGTTGAATGGTGCTGAGATCGGTCGGGTCGGCCATGCCAACAGCAATGCTGTTGGGGCGTTTGCCCAACACAACGGCCTCCAAACCTTTGCCTGCCAGCGCCAGCTCAGGTTCCATGTCCAGCGTACTTTGGGGGTCGAACTGGGCCAGGTCAAACAGCGGGTATCCAAAATGGCTTGCAACACACGTAGCCAGCACATCTGCAGTCACCAAGTTGTTGCTGACCAGCCATTCGGCCACAGAGCGCGCCTGGAGGTCTTCGTCTGCGAGGTTGTCCAGCCGGCTGGCTTCCATCAGCCCCTTGGCGGTGAGGGCCCTTACAAGGCCCGAGCTTTTTAGGATTGCACTGCTGATGCTCATAAGGCATTACCCCTGCATGTCGGTGGTTGTATGCAAACACACTCACTTTGCACATAAACCCTGTACCGCTCAATCACCTAGGCGGATGTTATTGCAAGCCTGATGCGCTCAGGCGCTTCTGTGGACTGCTGCCTTGCACAAAGCGGCCAAGGCTTGCCGGAATGGCGTATCTGGCAATGTCGCCAAACGAGCCTCGGCAGCGTCGGACATGGCTTGTGCCTTGTCTCGGGTGTACTCAAGTGAGCCTGTGCTGGCGATCGCCTGCAGAATGGGCCCGACTTCTTGAGTGCCACCGTTGGCGATGGCATGGCGTATCTGGTGGCGAATGTCCTCGTTCGCATGTTGCATGGCATGAATCAGGGGCAGTGTTGGCTTGCCTTCCCGCAGGTCGTCTCCGACGTTTTTGCCCAGGGCGGTGCTGTCACCCGCATAGTCCAGCACATCGTCAATCAACTGGAAAGCGCTTCCCAGTTCAGCGCCGAAGCGCCCCAAATGGGCTGTCATTTCAGGTGTTTGCCCCGTCACGATGGCCGCCAGCTTGCAAGAGGCCTCAAACAGCTTGGCTGTTTTGAAGTCGATGACTTGCATGTAACGCGCCTCGGACACTTCGGGGTCTTTGCAGTTCAACAGCTGAAGCACCTCGCCTTCGGCAATTGTATTGGTCGCCTCGGAAAGCACGTCCATGACTTCCATGAGTCCGATTTTGACCATCATCTGAAATGATCGGGAATACAAAAAGTCACCCACCAGAACCGCCGCCGAGTTGCCGTACTGCGCATTGGCTGTCAGACGGCCCCGTCGCATGCTGGATTCATCCACCACGTCATCGTGCAAGAGCGTGGCTGTGTGGATGAACTCCACAATGGCGGCCAGTTCGGTCGCTTTTTGCATTTGTTGCGGGCTGGCGCCCAGCGCCCTGGCTGTCAGCAACACCAGTGCTGGCCTGAGGCGCTTCCCCCCGGCTGCAATGATGTACTCGCTGATCTGGTTGATCAGGCTCACCTCGGAGTGCAGGCTTTGGCGTATCACCTGGTCGAGCGACATCATGTCGGTCGCGATTGGAGACAGCACGGTTTTCACGCTCGTGACAGCTTGGGACATCGATGAAAATCACAAGAGGATGGCTAATAGACTGCAACTATTGTACTTGAGGCGTTTTGACAAAAGTTCCATGCGGTACGGTCTCTGCCGGAGTTTGTCGGTTGTTATACACCTTCACACACCGGTTTCGAGGTCAAGGCTTTGACATCTCAGGCTTTTTGCAACATAATAGCGGGCTATCCGAAATGTTTTTCGGATTTTTATATTGAACACGAGGTCAACCATGTACGCGGTCATAAAAACCGGCGGCAAGCAATACAAAGTTGCTGCTGGCGAAAAACTTAAAGTAGAACAGATACCTGCTGACATTGGCCAAGAAATCTCTCTGGACGAAGTGCTCGCCGTTGGTAGCGGTGACACTGTGAAAGTGGGCACCCCACTGGTTCAAGGGGCTTCGGTCAAGGCAGTTGTTTTGGCACACGGTCGTCACGACAAAGTGAAGATCTTCAAGATGCGTCGTCGCAAGCACTACCAAAAGCGCCAAGGCCATCGCCAGAACTACACTCAAATCCAGATCCAAGCGATCAACGCTTGATAGGAGAATTGAACCATGGCAAGTAAGAAAGGCGGCGGCTCTACGCGCAACGGACGTGACTCAGAAGCCAAGCGACTGGGTGTCAAGGTGTTTGGTGGCCAAGCCATCAACGCCGGTGGCATCATCATT
>DASUEC010000085.1:0-6196 GCA_036275255.1 Limnobacter sp.
TCAGCAATCTTGGCTGCGTTGGGATCGGCCTCGGCGGAGCCTTCTTTCATGCCGTCTTTGAACCCTTTCACGGCGCCGCCCAGGTCGGAACCAATGTTGCGCAGTTTTTTGGTGCCAAACACCAACATCACGATGACCAGCACAATCACCCAGTGCCAAATGCTAAATGAACCCATGTTAATGCTCCTTGAATGTGTTTTGCCTGGTGCCGCTTAGCGCGGCAACATCATGCCCAATGGCTTGTCGCCGCCCAGGATGTGTATGTGAAGATGATACACCTCCTGACAACCGACTCTGCCCGTGTTCACCACAGTACGGAAACCGTCTGTGCAACCCGCCTGCTTGGCCAACGTGCCTGCCATCTGCATCATTTTGCCCAACACCGGAATGTCTTCGGGCGTGGCGTCAGCCAGGGTGGCAATGTGCTTTTTTGGAATAATCAAGAAATGGACGGGCGCCACCGGGTTAATATCGTGAAACGCGAGGATATCCTCGTCTTCATAGACTTTTCTGCTAGGGATTTCCCCAGCGACAATCTTGCAAAAAATGCAATCGGACATGCCCTACTCCTTGTTGCGGTTTGCTTTTTCTTCCAGACCAGACAAACCCATGCGACGGTCGAGCTCTGCCAGCACATCGGCGGCGCTCAATCCATGCCAACCCAAAAGCACCAGGCTGTGGAACCACAGGTCGGCAGCCTCGGCGACCACCTTGGCGCGGTCTTGGTCTTTGGAAGCCATCACCAGCTCGCAGGACTCTTCGCCAATCTTTTTAAGAATGGCGTCCTGACCCTTGCTGTGCAGTTTGGCCACATACGATTGCTGTGGGTCCGCCTGCCTGCGGGCCTCCAACACGTCGGTGAGGCGCTCCAGCAGGTCCCCCGACCTGGATGTGGGGTCTGTCATGTTGTTGTAATTCCTATGGTTTGCCGTACATGTCGGAAGGGTCTTTGAGCACCGGGTCTTTGGCCACCCAGCGTGGCTTGTCCCCATCTGCGCCCTCCAGCGCGTAGTAAAAACAGCTTTCACGGCCTGTGTGGCAGGCAATACCGCCCACCTGCTCCACCATCAGGATGAGCACATCGCCATCGCAATCCAGGCGAATTTCTTTCACCCGCTGCTGGTTGCCTGACTCTTCGCCCTTGTGCCAGAGCTTACCGCGTGAACGTGAAAAATACGTTGCAAAGCCAGTGCTGGCGGTGATCTGAAGGGCTTCCCGGTTCATCCAGGCCACCATCAGCACACGCTTGTTCAGGTGGTCTTGCGCCACCACGTTGACCAGGCCCTGCGCATCAAACTGCACACTGTCGAGCCAGTTGTCGGTGATCACCACATCTTTGCTCATGATTTTTTACATCCTGACCACAATGCCGGCTTGCGCCATGCGTTGTTTGGCCTGTTGCACGGTGTACTCGCCGTAGTGAAATATGCTGGCCGCCAGCACAGCGCTGGCCTTGCCCTGGATGACACCATCGATCAAATGATCGAGATTGCCCACACCGCCACTGGCAATCACCGGGATGGTGACCGCCTCGGAAACGGCGCGGGTGAGTGGCAAATTGAAACCGATTTTTGTGCCGTCGCGATCCATGCTGGTGAGCAATATTTCACCTGCACCGCGCGCCTGCATGTGGCGCGCCCATTCAATCGCGTCCAGGCCGGTGGGCTTGCGCCCGCCATGGGTGTAAACCTCCCAGCCAGGCTCACCATTGGCTTTGGCTTTGGCATCAATGGCCACCACGATGCATTGCGAGCCGTATTTGCTGGCTGCATCGCTCACGAGGTCGGGGTTGGTCACCGCCGAGGTGTTGATGCTGATTTTGTCGGCACCGGCGTTGAGCAGGCGACGCACGTCTTCCACCTTTCGCACACCGCCGCCCACGGTCAGCGGGATGAACACCTGGCTGGCCACCGATTCGATCACATGCAGAATGAGATCGCGGTCATCGGAAGACGCCGTGATGTCCAGAAACGTGAGTTCGTCTGCGCCCTGCTCGTTGTAGCGCCGCGCAATCTCTACGGGGTCACCCGCGTCTCGCAACTCCACAAAGTTGACCCCTTTGACCACCCGGCCTGCGGTCACATCCAGGCACGGAATGATTCGGCTCGCAAGCATCAGTAGGTTTTTCCGTTCAATTCGTCGGCCAGGGCCTGGCCCTTGCCAAAGTCGAGCGTGCCCTCATAAATGGAGCGGCCACAAATGGCGCCCATGATGCCCTCTTCTTCCACGGCGCACAGCTGGCGAATATCATCCAGGTTGGTAATGCCCCCGGAGGCAATCACGGGGATGGTGAGCGCGTTGGCCAAGCGCACAGTGGCTTCGATGTTGACACCACCCAACATGCCATCGCGGCCAATGTCGGTGTAGATGATGGCTTCGACGCCGTAGTTTTCGTATTTCTGAGCCAGGTCGACCACATCGTGTCCAGAGATTTTGCTCCAGCCATCGGTGGCCACTTTGCCTTCTTTGGCATCCAGCCCCACGATGATTTGACCGGGGAATGCCCCGCAGGCATCGTGCAAAAAGCCGGGGTTTTTAACGGCGGCTGTGCCAATGATGACATAGCTCAAACCATCATCCAGGTAGCGTTCAATGGTGTCCAGGTCGCGAATGCCGCCACCCAGTTGCACGGG
The DNA here is from genome assembly GCA_036275255.1 of Limnobacter sp. Lineage (GTDB taxonomy): Bacteria > Pseudomonadota > Gammaproteobacteria > Burkholderiales > Burkholderiaceae_B > Limnobacter. The sequence continues at coordinate 2,634 of DASUEC010000085.1, forward strand.
GATCTGCCCGCCCACGGCGTCCAGAATGTCGATGATCACGCCCTCATTGACGGGCTTGCCTGCCACCGCCCCATTGAGGTCCACCAGGTGCAGCCGCCTTGCCCCCGCTTCCAGCCACTTCACGGCCATTTCCACAGGGTCGGCCGAAAAAATGGTGGCGTCGTCCATATTGCCTTGCTTGAGGCGTACACATTGACCGTCTTTCAGGTCGATCGCTGGAATGAGTAACATGAGACTGTCAGTTGACTGTTCGGGTTGGTGAAGGAAAAAAAATCTGAATCCGGTTCAGGGGTTCCAACGAAGGAAATTGGCATAGAGCTGTAATCCATCGTCGGCGCTTTTTTCAGGATGAAACTGTGTTGCGAAGATGTTATCCCTTGCAATGGCGCAGGTAAAGCGCACGCCATAATCGGTTTCCCCAGCCACGTGGGCCGGGTTTTGCGGGTTGGCGTGGTAACTGTGCACAAAATAGAACCAGGCGTTGTCGGCGATGCCTTCCCACATGGGGTGCTTTTGGCGCTGTTTTACGCGGTTCCAGCCCATGTGAGGCACCTTCAGGCCACACTCAATGGTCAGGCGCGAATCAAATTTGATCACCTCGCCTGGGAACAGGCCAAGGCATTCTGCAGGGCCTTCTTCACTGCGATCCAGCATCATTTGTTCGCCCACACAGACGCCAAACATGGGTTTTGTTTTGGCAGCATCCAGAACGGACCTTAACAGCCCAGACTCTCGCAAAGCCTTCATGCAATCGGGCATGGCGCCCTGGCCGGGCAACACCACACGCTCGGCTCGGTCGATGGTGGTGGGGTCGCTGCTGATGTCGATGGATTGCCCATCAAGTTTCACATGCTGCAGGGCCTGGGCAACCGAGCGCAGGTTGCCCATGCCGTAATCCACAATCACAACTCTGCTCACAGCGCGCCCTTGGTGCTGGGAATGTTGCCCTGCTGACGCTCATCCAGGGCAACGGCCATGCGCAGGGCTCGGCCAAAGGCCTTGAACACCGTTTCGCATTGATGATGGGCATTGCGCCCCTTGAGGTTGTCGATGTGCAAGGTGCACAGGGCGTGGTTTACAAAACCCTGAAAAAATTCGTAAGTGAGGTCGACGTCGTAGTTGCCGATCATGGCGCGCGTGAAGGGCACGTCCATTTCAAGCCCAGGGCGCCCGGAGAGGTCGATCACCACGCGTGAGAGCGCTTCGTCCAGCGGCACGTAGCTGTGGCCGTAACGCACAATCCCTTTCTTGTCGCCCAAGGCCTTGGCAAATGCCATGCCCAAGGTGATGCCGGTGTCTTCCACGGTGTGATGTGCATCGATGTGCAAGTCGCCCTTGGCTTCGATGTGCAAATCGAACAGCCCGTGCCTGGAGATCTGCTCCAGCATGTGGTCCAGAAAAGGCACTCCTGTGTTCAATGATTTTTCACCGGTGCCATCGAGGTTGATGCGCACAGTGACCTGGGTTTCCAGGGTGTTGCGGGTGACTTCAGCGGTTCTCATGTTCATCGTCAATGCTGGCCTTCAAGGCGCTTAAAAACTGTTCATTCTCGGCCGTGGTGCTCACGGTGACACGCAGGCAATCGGCCAGCAGCGGATGCGCCTTGCCCACATATTTCACCAAGATACCCCGGTTTTTCAGGGCCTCAAACACCCGCAGGGCATTTGGCAGCCTAAAAAGCACAAAATTGGCGTGGGAATCAAACACTTCCATGGCGCCGCTGGGGTTGGGCATGGCCCGAAGTGCGTCGGTGAGGGTTTTGCGGTTGGCGCGCAAGGTGGCTGCCTGCTGCTCAAAGGCCTCAAAGTGATCGAGCGCGAAACCCACGGCAATGCGGGTGAGCACATTCACATTGTAAGGCGGGCGCACCTTGTCGATTTGCTCCACCCAATTGGCGCTGGCCACGGCATAGCCCAAACGGGCCCCAGCCAAGCCGAGTTTGGAGACGGTGCGCAACACCAGCACATTGGGAAACTCCAGCACGCGGGCCATGAAAGAGTGGCTGGCGAATGCCTCATAAGCCTCATCCACCACCACCAAACCCGGTGTGGCCTCGATGATCTGAACAATTTCGGACTCGCGCAGTGCCACGCCAGTGGGGTTGTTGGGGTAAGCCAAAAACACCACCTTGGGTTGATTGGTGGCAATTGCCTTGAGGATGGCAGGCATGTTGAGGCTGAAATCGGGATTGAGATCCACCCCGACAAACCGCGCGTGGCTCCATTGGCTATACACCGCGTACATCACGAAGGTTGGCACCGGGGAGAGCACCACGTCGCCTGGCATGCAGCATGCCCGGATGATGAGGTCGATCAATTCGTCAGAACCATTGCCGAACAACACCTGCGCAGCCTTGGGAATGTGGGTGCGCGCGCGCAGTGCCTCTTCAAGCGCCTGCGCCTTGGGCGTGGGGTAACGGTTCAGCTCGGCGGCCTTCAAGGATTGGGCCAGTTCGTCCAGCAGGGCCTCTGGCATGCCCTGGGGATTTTCCATGGCATCGAGCTTGAGCATGCCGGTGGCGGGGGCCACCACATACGCCTGCGTGGCTAACACATCGGCACGCACGGTTTTTTGAACATGGGTCATGATGCAGCGTCAGTCGGCTTTTCTGAATTTGGGGCCCACGCGGTATTCTGCGGAGCGGGCATGCGCGGGCAAACCTTCGCCATAGGCCAGTTCAGCGGCCACTTCACCCAGGGTGCTGGCCCCCTCGCGGCTTGCAAATATAATGCTGCTGCGCTTTTGAAAATCGTACACACCCAGCGGCGAACTGAAGCGCGCGGTGCCTGCGGTGGGCAGCACGTGGTTGGGGCCTGCACAATAGTCGCCCAGAGACTCGCTGCTGTAGGGGCCCATGAAAATGGCGCCGGCGTGGCGCAATTTGCCCACCCAGGCGTCGGGGTCCTGCACACTCAGCTCCAGGTGCTCGGGTGCAATCTGGTTACTCAGTTCGCAAGCCTCGTCCATGTCGCGCACCTGAATGAGGGCGCCCCGGTTTTTCAGGGAAGTTGCAATCACGGTGGCACGGGGCATGGTGTCCATCAGCCGTTTGATGCTGGCCTGCACATTGTCGAGAAACTCTTTGCTGGGCGAGAGCAAAATGGATTGGGCCATTTCATCGTGTTCGGCCTGGCTGAACAGGTCCATGGCGATCCAGTCGGCGTTGGTGCTGCCATCGCAAATCACCAGAATTTCAGAAGGCCCCGCGATCATGTCGATGCCCACTGCACCAAACACGCGGCGCTTGGCCTCGGCCACATAGGCGTTGCCCGGGCCCACAATTTTGTCCACACGGGGCACGGTTTGTGTGCCGTAAGCCAAAGCAGCCACAGCCTGCGCTCCGCCGATGGTGAACACGCGATCCACGCCAGCCAGATGGGCTGCGGCCAGCACCATCTGGTTTTTTACGCCGCTGGGGGTGGGCACCACCATCACCACTTCTTTGACTCCAGCCACCTTGGCTGGCACTGCATTCATGAGCACCGAGGAGGGGTAGGCCGCCTTGCCACCGGGCACGTACAGGCCCGCGCGATCCAGGGGCGTAACCCGCTGCCCCAGGCGCG
>DASUEC010000086.1:0-3960 GCA_036275255.1 Limnobacter sp.
CCACCAGATCGGTCGCAGGCAGCAGCTTGGCGCGGGTGTGCACGGCGTTGACCACAAAGAGGGTGTTTCGCACGCGCACGTCGTCGTAGTGATACAGCGGGTCCAAGGGCGCATCCACAATGCGGGCTGGCGCATCCCGCAGTGTGCTGGGGCCAAAAAATGGAAGCACCAGGTAGGGCCCGGAGCCAAGCCCCCACACACCGAGGGTTTGGCCAAAATCTTCATCGTGCTTTTCAAAGCCCAGCTCGGTGGCTGGGTCAGCCAGGCCACCTATGCCAAGCGTGGTGTTGATGGCAAACCGCGCAACATCGCTGCCAGCCTGGCGGGGCTTGCCTTGCAGCAAATTGTTGAAGGCCACCCCAATGTCATCGAGGTTGCTGAAGAAATTGCCAATCACGGTCTGCACCTCGGAGGGGGTGATTGCGTTGTAGCCTTTGGCAAGCGGCTTAAGGGCGACCTGGTCCACCACCTGGTTGAAGCCATCAACAGAGCGGTTCAGACCTTCCAGCGGATCAGACTCGGAGGGCGCTCGCATGCTGGTGCATGCAGTGCTCACGGCCAGCACGCCAGCGGCCAGCAAACATTTTTTTATAGAAGAAGGTTTCACTGCTATCCCCTTATTGCTTCTCTGACCCACCCTCGGAAGCTTTGCTGAACAAGAACTGACTGATGAGATTTTCCAGATCACCGCCCGCCTCAATACCAACATACTGCTCACCGAGCAGGCCCGAGGTCAAGATTCTAGCGGAAGAGTCTTTGGGAAATTCAAACCCCTCCTGCAAATCCAGCGCCACCACGGCCCTGAAACTCACCGGGTCGAGGGTGATGCTCGCCACACGGCCCACGGTCACACCAGCGCTCTTCACGGGCGCACGGGGCTTGAGTCCGCCAATGTTGTCAAATTCGGCCGTAACCCGGTATTGCGCACCCGTGGTGAAGGAGCTCAGGTTACCTGCCTGCAGGGCGAGGAACACCAGCGCCAGTGCGCCGATCAATACGAACAAACCCACCCAAAAATCCACCGCAGTCTTTTTCATTTTAGCTATCCGTTTAAATGCTGAACATCAGGGCCGTCAGTACAAAGTCGAGACCCAGGATTGTGAGCGAAGAAATCACCACCGTGCGGGTGGTGGCACGAGAAACGCCCTCAGGTGTTGGCTGGCAAGCATACCCCTGGTACAGCGCAATCGCGTTGACGGCCACGCCGAACACGATGCTCTTGATGACGCCATTGAGGATGTCGTCACGAACATCAACACCCGCCTGCATTTGAGACCAAAATGCCCCGGAGTCAACGCCGATCAGCAACACGCCCACCACATAGCCACCCACAATGCCCACGGCACTGAACAAGGCTGCGAGCACCGGCAAAGAAACAAGGCCCGCGACCCACCGAGGCGCCAGAATGCGGGCCTTGGGATCCACCGCCATCATTTCCATGGCGGTGAGCTGCTCCCCGGCTTTCATCAGGCCGATTTCGGCGGTGAGGGATGTGCCTGCGCGACCGGCAAACAACAGGGCAGACACCACGGGCCCCAACTCCCGCACCAGGGAAAGCGCAACCAACAAGCCAAGCGCTTGCTCGGCACCATACCTGTTCAGCGTGTAATAACCTTGCAAACCCAACACGAAACCGACAAACAGACCCGACACCACAATGATGACCAGCGAATAGTTGCCGATGAAATGAATCTGGTCAACGATGAGACGCGGCCGAAGCAGTGACTTGGGCAGCAGCATGAACAAATTGATCACGAACCGGGCGAACACACCCAAGCCCGCAATGGTGCCGATGGTTGCCGAACCCAACCTGGAGATAAACATCACTGGGTTCATGCGAAATCCTTTTCGAGGTCAGCGGCCGGGTAATGAAACTTCACCGGCCCTTCGGGCAGCCCCTGTATAAACTGCTGCACATAAGGATCCGGGTTGCTTTCAACTTCTTTGGGTGTGCCTTCTGCCAGCACCCGCCCATTGGCGATCACAATAACGTGGTCACTGATGGCAAAGGATTCGTGAATGTCGTGGGTAACAACCACCGAGGTGGCCCCCAACGCATCGTTGAGCGTGCGAATCAAATTGGCGGTGATGCCCAGAGAAATCGGATCCAACCCGGCAAACGGTTCATCATAAAAAATCAGTTCAGGGTCCAAGGCAACCGCACGGGCGAGGGCAACCCGACGGCTCATGCCACCCGATATTTCAGAGGGCATGAGGTGGCTTGCACCGCGCAAACCCACCGCATGCAGCTTCAGCAGCACCAGGTCACGAATGGCTGACTCGGGCAAATCCGTGTGTTCACGCAAGGGGAAAGCCACGTTGTCGAACACGCTCAGGTCGGTGAACAAGGCACCAAACTGAAAAAGCACGCCGATCCGCTTGCGAAAAGCATACAAATCGGCCGTGGCTGGTTTGACCATGTTTTGGCCCAACACAGCGATGCTGCCGCGATTGACCGGGTATTGCCCGCACATCAGGCGCAACAGCGTTGTTTTGCCCGAACCCGAGCCGCCCATCACCGACACCACATTGCCTTTGGGAATCCGCAAAGAGATGTTTTCGAGGATCAGACGATCGCCGTAGCCGAAGTCAACGTTGTTCAGTTCTGCAACAAAGCCCATGGGGGCTCCTTAGGGGGCTGGGAAGGATTAACCCGCATTGTAACTCGAAGCCGCCACACGCGATGTTTGCCTTGACATTAAACCAACGCTCACCATCCAAATGGTGATGGCTTCACTCCCAAAGGATGACCACAAATCATTGTTTTTGTTTCCTGCATTTAACATCGACGCACGTCAAACCCGCCACCAACGGCCATGTCCATGTTCAAGCCAGTCGCCCTGTGCTTCATCGTCCTGTCGGCCGGATGCGCCTCCCAGCCTGCACCGCCGGCCGTCCAGCCCCCAGCCCTGCCCGCCACAACTGCCAACACGGTTGAACTCAATGCAACATTTTGGGCGGACAGAACCCGGCATCGCCAGAAATCCTGGATGAGTCATCCGCAAACATTCACACTCCGTCTTGAACAAATCCCCGCCAGCCATGTTCTTGAACTGTTGTCCAAAGAACTCAAAGTGGGTTACGACATGGACGCCTGCGGGGAATCTGGCGTCAGCCTGGTTGGGCAGGACATGACCCTTAAACAGATCGTGGAGAGCCTCCAGCACCAGACCAACGCCAGCATCACCCTGCAAGGCAGACAACTCCAAATGCGCTGTCAGGTTGAAGAACTGCGAATTTATCATTTTGATTACCTGGCAACCAGCAGAGCCATGACAGACAGTTCCAGCCTGAGTTCGGCAATTGCCAACGCCAACCGGGAACTGCCCCTGAGAAACGACACCGGCAATCGCTCCGAACTCACATTGGTGAACAACCAAACCCATGACATCTGGCAAAGCATTGCACTTCAGATTGAACAGCTGATCGGCGCAGCCGCCAAGCAAAGCGAGGTGATTACCCGCGAGCGCCAGGTCAACGAAGTGCAAGACCGCAATTTTGCTTCGAGACGCAACACCGTGCAACGCCCCGGCCGCCCCGAGCGATTGAGCGCCACCGCAGTGGACACTCAACGCAGCGACGTAACCACGATGCGCAAAGAGTACCGCTCGGGCCGAGTGATTGCGCACCCAGAATCCGCGAGCATCGCCGTGCTGGCCACCCCCCTTGAACATCAGCGGGTGGTGCAATGGCTGGACCAGCTTCAGACACGCGTCAACCGGCAGATCGTCATTGAAGCGGTGATCACCGAAATCACCCTCAATGAACGTTATGAGCGCGGCATCGACTGGAATGTCCTTCGACAAAATGGACTTCGGGCAGGGTTGGCTGTGCAGGGTTTAAACCCGGGAACTGCCGGCACCTTGCTGCAAATTGGCAGAAGCACCAACAACACCGATGCAAATCTCTTGCTGCGCTTGCTTGAGGAGTTTGGTCGCGCCTCGGTGCTTTCCTCCCCAC
>DASUEC010000087.1:0-8943 GCA_036275255.1 Limnobacter sp.
AGGGGCCTCACGATGAGCTGTTGGCTGCCAAATCGCATTTCTGGCAGCTTCACCAAGCGCAGGAAAAACTCAAGCAGGAGCAGGCCCATTATGACTGATTGGCAGGTTCGCGAAACCGAACAAGGCCGCCTAGCTCTGTACCAGGCCGATGCGCTGGTGGCCGACCCCGTGACCGTGGTGCTGGCCTTCCCCTTCACGGCACCGCGTGAGGGCATTTCGATTGTGGATGAATACAGCAAGGAGTTGGTCTGGCTGGATACCTTGAGTGAGCTCGATGATTCATCCCAAGCTGTGGTGCAGGCCTACCTTGCTCGCCGCGAGTATCGGCCACGCATCTTGCGCATTACCTCGGTGTCTACTTACAACACACCGAGCATGTGGACGATAGAAACAGATCAGGGGTCTTGCCGGTTTGAGCTGCCATCGGACGAAAGCATACGCCGCCTCGAAGGCACTCGCTTGGTGCTCACCCATGCCAATGGCATGCAATTCATCATCGACGACTTCATGTCCATGGACAGGCGCAGCCGGCAGATTCTTGCCCGGTTTATGGCCTAGATAAAAAAACGCCTGCCGGTGTGTTGCCGGGCAGGCGTGTTCAAAAGTCCATGTTTAAACGGACAGGAGAGAGGAAATGGTCAAGCCGGTTCCAGCATCGCTTCATCGTTGAAAAAGCGAGAGGCAGCGTCCTGCTTGGTTTTACCGGCGCGGGAAGGCATGTTGCACAAGCCGCATTCATAGTCCTTTGTGAGGTCGTAGCTGTCGACCACGAAATGCCCGTCGCATGCGGTGCAGGGGGTGGTGGTCAACATGCCAGCGTCAAAAAACTTCACCAACCGCCAGGCGCGTGTCATCGATAACACTTCGGGCAAACCCAGGGCATGGATTTGTTCTCGGTACATTTTGTAAGCCTTGACAAGGGCTTGCGCGTCTTCCATGTCTGTGTGCTTGATGCAGGCCTGGTAAAGATTCATGAACAGGGTGCCATGGATATTGGGCTGCCAGGTCAAAAACCAGTCGGTGGAGAATGGCAGCATCCCCTTGGGAGGCGACTTTTTCTTGATCTCTTTGTACAGGCGAATCAGCCGCTCCCGCGAAAGCTGGGTTTCACTCTCCAGCACCTGCAGTCGTGCGTCCAATTCGATCAATTCGCTGGCAAGTTTGATTTGTGCTGCCTCAGACACCACAGATTTGATCTTGGCCATGATGCTTACCCCTGTTGTGGATTGTTTTGTGTGTTGATCTGGTTTTGTTATGGCTCATGCCATGCTTGGGGTGCAACGCCCCGCCATCAAGATCGCGGCATGCATTGCAGAGATGGCACGCTCTTTGCCGTGATCGCCCAGCCGTGCCCACACATTGGGGTCATTGAACCTCAGGCTGCACATTGGCACGTCGTTGGCTGCAACCTTCAGCACTTGCGCTGTGGTCAACTGGCTCAGGATGTCGGCTGTGCTCTCATCAATGCCAAGGCGGATGATTGCCTCGGCTTTGTCCTCAGCAATTAGCTGCTTGGCCAGAAGCAGGTAAGATAGATTGGCTTCGCGAATCTGTTCGACCAGGTCATGTGCTTTCATGTTGAATATCCTCCCATTCCAATGCGGCAATCTGTTTGCACCCGACCTGTTTGCTTTCCCACAATCACCCAAGTCGGTGAATGTATTGTTGAGCATGACCAAGAAAAACTAAGCCAGCCATTTCCTGTAAAGCGCATCAGCGGCCAATGCAATGCAATGTAAGAAAAAACCTGACATACACCAACCACACAAACAACAACTGGAGACAATCAAGTCATGAGCAACCCGGTGATGAACTGGATATCCCGCAGGTTAATTGATTCCAAATGCAAGCAGATGGGCTTGCAAAGGCGGCGTGTTGAAACCCCGGACGGCCAGTGGGTGCTGTACACGGGCGGCAAGGGGCCAAACATGTGGCTGGTTCATGGATTTGGAGCGAACAAGGAAAACTGGTTGGCCTTGGCTCCCCGTCTGATGCGGCATTACACGGTCTGGATACCTGACCTGATCGGGTTTGGGGAATCCGAGCGGCCCGCAAATGCGGTCTACGGGATTGCAGATCAAGCCGCGCGCTTGGACCGGTTGGCCGCCCACCTTGGCGCCGCACCCTACCATGTGATGGGCAACTCCATGGGCGGATACTTGGCGGGGGCCTTGGCTGCCAATCACTCAGAGCATGTGCTTAGCGCCTGCATGCTCAATCCGGCCGGGGTGCGCGGAGCAGAGCATACGCAGGTTGCAACGGCATTTTTGGAGCAAGGCAAGGTGATGCTGGCCCCCACCTCGCATGAAGAATACCTGCGTGTGGTGGAGCTTTGCTTCAATGGCAAGGCACCCCCCATGCCAAATTTCATGCGCCGGTATTTCAGCGCAATTTCAGTGCGCAACAAAGACTTGCTGGACCGGGTGTTTGTTGAGTTTACCCACCCGGATCACAACGAATCCCTCAATGACATGGTTGCGCGCAGCCGTGTCCCCCTGATGACCATTTGGGGAGATTCTGACCAGCTTGTTCACCCCAGCGGCTTGGGGATTTTGCGCCAGGCCCAACCGGTGATGCGCGTGCTGATGCTCGAGAACACCGGCCATTGTCCGATGGTTGATCGGGCCTCCATGGTTTACAAGGCCCATCTGGAGTTTATAAAGCCATCGGCTTAATGCCCTGTGCCAAGGTCAAATCGCTGAGCCGGTGAGCCTTGCCATGTAGCATGCGAAAAGCTTGTGCTTCCTCCAGCTCCAGCGCCAGCTCCAACAGGCGGAAGTCATGCCCCATGGCCGCAGCAAAATGAACCCCCACAGGCACCCCTTCCGGGGTGTGATGCATGGGGAGGCTTATCGCTGGCGCGCCGGACACATTCTGTGCCGCAGTGAAGGTGGCGTAGTTCACCAGGCGGTGCCGTGCCTCTTCAAAGGGGAGATCCAGTGCAAGATGGCCCAGCGGTGGGGCAGGGTGGCCCAGCGTCGGTGAAAGCAGAAGATCGAGGTTCTCAAACACTTTGGCGTATTGGCGTTCAAATTGATGAAGTCTGCGCAATGCAAAGGGAAACTTGTGCAGGTTGCGCGTAAAGTGCCTGGCCAGTCCGTGCGTTAAGGGCTCCAGTTGTTTTGGATTCATGCGCCGGTCAACCGCCAAGCGCCCCAGGTGCGCGATGGATGCAGCCAGCATCCCCCAGTACAGCAAGAAGTCATCGGCAAACTGTGCGGGTATTGGCAACTCCACTTCCTGAACCTCGTGACCCAATTCTCGACACAGCTTGGCCACTTGGTGTACCGCCTGTACACATTCGCTGTGGGATTCCAAACCGTTCACCTTGCGAGTGAACATGCCGATGGTCAGGCGTTTTTGCCCAGGCTTGGTGATGTGGCCCAATGCCGGCAAGGTGGGGTTGCGGTGGTGAGTCTCCGCGTAGGCAAAAAAGGCTGCGGTGTCCCGCACGGAGCGGCTGACCACGCCATCACTGACAATATTGATTGGCAAGCTTTTTGCCATCTCATTGACCTGCAGTCTGCCCCGGCTCGGTTTCAATCCAACCAGCCCACAACAGGCGGCCGGAATCCGGATGGAGCCTCCTCCGTCATTGGCATGGGCCAATGGCACGACCCCGGCTGCAACCAAAGCGGCTGATCCACCGGAAGAACCCCCTGTGCTGTGCTCCACATGCCAGGGATTGTGGGCAGGCTCGGCCTGGCTGTATTCCGTGGTGGCGGTCAGCCCAAACTCCGGCAACTTGGTTTTGCCAAGCAGCAGCAGGCCCGTGTCCATCAATTGTTTTGTTACAAGGCTGTTTGATTGCCTTATTTGCACAGGCATGGCCCCGCTGCCGTGGCGTGTGGGCAAACCTTGCAAGTCAAGGTTGTCTTTCAAAAAAGCAGGCAAACCTTGGAATTGCTTGTATTGGCCCAAGCGGTCCAATTGTTTGGCCTGTTCCAGCGCCTTTTCGGCCTGCATGCACACGGTGGCATGCAGAACGGGCTCCACCGCTTGCAAACGCTTCAGGGCAGCTTCAACCAATTCAGTGGCCGTGGTTTCGCCTTGTTGGAGTTTCTGGGTGAGGGCACAAGCGTCGTCCAGGCCCAGGGCGTCATGGGCATCAAATGCGTGGCAGGTGGTGTTTGTCATGGTGCTTGTTTGATGTGTTGTTGGTCTGTCTCTGTTTGCAGTCTAGAATAAAAACCGTTGCTTTCATTGCGCCATCGTTTGAACATGACCCAAAAAAAGAAAGCCACCCGCGCACACACCTGCCCTTGCGGTGGCTCCAGGTTCGAAGACTGTTGTGGCCCTTTGTTGCACGGGGACCGTGTTGCTGGAAGTGCAGAGCAGTTGATGCGCTCGCGTTACACCGCCTATGCATTGGGGCTTGGCGAATACGTTATGGGAACCTGGCACCCCGGCACCCGACCAGCAACACTCGATTTGAGTGTTGAACAGTCGCAGGGCAAATGGATTGGCCTGGCTGTGTTGGCCCATCGGCGCGAGGTTGATCGCGCAGAGGTGGAGTTTGTGGCCCGCTACAAACCTGCACAGGGCCCCGCCACCCGTTTGCACGAACTCAGCCGGTTTGTATTGGAGGGTGAGCGCTGGTGGTATGTCGATGGTGACATCGACCCCTCTTGAAATTTTTGTGGCCGTGCCCATATCCAAGATGTGGGCAGTGTCTCTGTGAGAGTTGCCTGCATGTTCAAAACCGCAAGGATTGATTTATTGCTTCTTAAGGAGAATGATCATGGCAACAATTGATTTGACCCCCCTGTACCGCAGCACAATTGGCTTTGACCGCATGGCAAGCATTCTGGATGCAGCAATGCGAGCCGATACCAGCAACGGTTATCCACCCTACAACATTGAGGTGCTTGAAGAAAACCGTTACCAGATTAGCCTGGCTGTTGCAGGCTTTGCCGAAGGTGAGCTTGAACTGGAGGTGGAGCGCGGTGTGCTGACTGTTCGTGGCCGCAAACAGGACGACGAGAACCGCAAGTACTTGCACAAGGGCATTGCGTTTCGCAGCTTTGAACGAAAATTCAATCTTGCTGACCATGTGCAAGTGGAAGGCGCAAACTTGAAAAATGGTTTGCTTGTCGTGGAGTTGCTCAAAGTGATTCCAGAGCAAATGAAACCACGTCGAATCCCCATCGGGGAAGCTGGCTTGCGCACCATCGACGCAGACTCACAGGCCAGCCAGGCGGCTTGATCGCGTTCTTTTTGCACCAAGGAAGGCAGTCCTCGCGGACTGCTTTTTTTATGGGGCGCCCACCATTACAATCTGGGCATGTCAACCATTCAATACTCGTCACTTTTGCTTGGTGATCGGGCGGTGCAGGTGGAGCTACTTCGGCCTGGCGTGCTTTCCGATCCTGCCTCACTTGCTGCCCTGTTGAGCCAACTGCAATCCTGTTTGCAAGTCGATTGGCCCAATGTTCAATGCATTCAAACGCACGGCGCTTTCACTGTGATGTTGCAGACCGCCCCAAGCAATCCACTTGCCCTGTTGGCAAAAGTGGAAGATGCCTTGCAGATGCTTTTGGTTCAGTTTCAACAGGAGTGGCCGGCAAGGCGTGACGCTCGTCTCCATCAATTCAAAGTCCGCTATGGTGGTTCGCATGGCCAGGATCTGTCTGCACTGGCAGCGCAACTGGGCATGAGCGAAGCAAAGCTCATCGGCACGCACAGTGGGGTGGAATACACCGTGGAGTTTTTGGGGTTTTTGCCAGGCTTCGCTTACCTGGCCGGCCTGCCGACCATTTTGCATGTGCCCAGGCTGAACACGCCAAGGGTCAACGTGCCTGCTGGCTCGCTGGCCATTGCGGGAGGGTACTGCGCCATTTATCCGTGGCAAAGCCCAGGTGGTTGGCACCTGTTGGGCACGGTGGATGTGCCCCTGTTCAACCCTGCATTTGCCGATGCCCCCAGCCTGTTGCAAGCCGGTGACCGTGTACGTTTTGTGCCGGAGGAGCCGTGCTGAAGGTGCTTCGAGCCAATGGCCTGGGTTTGGTGAGTGATTTTGGGCGTTTTGGTCAGCAGCACCAAGGCGTGCCAGTCGGGGGTGTGCTCGACCCCGTGTCTTTTCAAGTGGGCAACTGGGCGTTGGGCAATCGCAATGAGGATGCCTGTCTGGAGTTGATGGGTCAATTTGATCTGCTGTGCAGCCTGCCCTGCAAATTGCTGCTTGCATCTCGCGCTGCTCGCTTTTTGGTCAACGGTCAACAGGGTGCGCCAGGGCGTGTTTATGCCCTGCGCGAGGGCGATCTGTTGAAGATTCTTGGCAATTCAAGTGGCGGGTGGAACATTGTTTGCGTTGCCGGTGGTGTCGATGTGCCTCTGGTGCTTGGGTCCCGCAGCACATGTTTGCCTGCCCGGTTTGGCGGCCAGCATGGGCGGGCATTGCATGTGGGTGATGTATTAAAAGCAGGAGCGCATTCGGGGGTGGCCATGGCAAGCAAGCACACACTTGCAATGCCGTTGCCAAAGCAGGATGCACAACGTGGGTTTGTATTGCCTTGCCTGCCTGGCCCAGATTGGGATTGTTTGGGTGAGCAGGTGCAGGCCGCTTTTCTCCAGGCAAGCTACACCATACGGTCGGACAGCGGGCGCATGGGCTACAGGCTTGCAAGCGCAGGGGTTGGCATGAAACCACGCCTTTTCCAACTCAAAAGCCATGCAGTGGTGCCGGGGCTGGTGCAGTTGCCTCCAGATGGCCAGCCCATTGTTTTGATGTCAGAGGCGCAAGTCACCGGGGGCTACCCGAGGTTGGCCGTTGTGCCACAGTGCGCGCTGTGGGCTCTTGCGCATTGTTTTGTCGGCCAGGTGCTGCGCTTTGAAATGCTAAACTGGCAAACATGGGGCCAATTGCATGCCCGTCACCAACGCATGATGAACGCCTATCAACATGTTATCGAATGCCATCTTGATCAATGCTGACTTGGGCGAGGGGTGCGCCCACGATGAAGCCCTGTTTGGCATGGTGGACATGGCAAACATCGCCTGTGGTGGCCATGCTGGCGATGAGTCCAGCATGCGCGAGGCATGCCTTCTGGCTCTGCATCACAAGGTGATGGCGGGTGCTCACCCGAGTTACCCGGACAAAGCTGGATTTGGTCGAAAACGCCCAGAATTGCCCCCGCCTGATCTCCAGGATGCTTTAATCGAGCAGGTGGCCTGTTTTGAGGCAATTGCAAGGCAGGTTGGGTTGGTCACACGTCATTTCAAGCCGCATGGGCAACTTTACAACGATGCCGCCTACAACACGGAGTTGGCCACGATGCTGATTCAAGTTGCGCGAGCTTTTCCCCACTTGGCCCTGGTTGCTTTGGCCGGCAGTCCACAAGTTGCTTTAAGCCGAGGCCTGGGTGTCGCCGTGGTTGAAGAGGCTTTTCCCGACAGGGCTTACCTGCCCGACGGACGCTTGGCCTCCAGAACCACCCCTGGTGCCGTGTTGTGCGACCCTCAACACGTTTACAAGCAGGCGCTGGCCATGTTGAAAGGTCGACCATTTCCCACGCTCGATGGCGGGAGGCTCCGGCTGCATGCACACACCTTGTGTGTGCACGGCGACAGCCCAGCAGCACTTCAAAACGCCCGAGCCGTTTTAATGGCGGTGCAAGGGCGGCGTTTTAGCGCGTATTGACTAGCCCGCGGCCACAAATCGCACATTCAGGGGCGGCAGCCCGTGTTTGGCACGCGCCTGATTGCAACGGGGATTCAGTTCCCCTTGTGCATCAAACACGTCGTATTCCCGGCAAGGGCTTGGGCGCACCGGGTAAATGGTGCAGCTCACGGATTGACCAATTTCACCAGCCAAGGCTGCACAGCGCGGATTACTCTGTGAGGTGCCTTTCATGCAACTGCGGTGGGGGTTCATTTGTTGTGTCATGTCTGCAGGCACCCAGCCGCCTTCAGCGTCTGTGGTTTCACCCCAGTAAAAACTGATCCGGAATGTGGAACAACACACGCCACAACTTTGGCACAAGGCTTCAACGCCAGCGCCATCCACAATGATGGTCGGGGGAAGTGACTGCATTTTTACCTCTGAAAAAACAGCCATTTGGAAGAGATGCGGGAATATATGCCGCCGTCATGCCAGTGGCAAGCGGATTTTTCAATGCCCGTCGCACCAAACAGACATCTTTCATCAAACCCAATTGGAGCCAGCTGGGGCTACAATAGGGAAAACCATTATAAAAACAAACGATTCATGCAAAGAAGATGGAGACGCTGTGAACCGACCCAACCCTGCGCCGGTGCCAGAGACCACCAGCCCCCAGGAGACAACACTGCCAGGGCTGAGCCCGTCTGGCCAAATGCTGGATTACATCAAGCAAAGGCTGGTGAAGCATGCACCCTTCAGTGAAATTCCTCCCGCCGACCTGGATTGCCTGTTGGAGGGCTGCGCCGAGACCTACTTTGCGCCCAATGAGGTGATCGTCAAGCCTGAAGACGGTCCACCAGCCTACCTTTACTATGTTGAAAAGGGTTCTGCGGTGGGGCGGAAGGGCTTGGCGGATTTGTCCACCACCGGGTTTCAGTATGAGGCAGGGGAAATGTTCCCCGTTAATGCATTCTTGGCCAAGCGTGCGGTCACCGCCACCTACAGTGCGCGAGAAGATACGTTTTGCCTGATGTTCACCTTCGAGGCAGTGCAAGCCCTTGCCCGAAAAAGCCCGGTGTTTTCCGATTACCTCACCCGGCGCACCATGCAGTTTCTGGATTTGTCGCGCAAGGCGATCCAGGTGGCGTATTCATCCCAAACGCTTGCGGAGCAAACCTTGGAGAAGCCCTTGCGCGATGTGTGCCGCGGGGAGCCATTTTCCTGTGCACCGACCACTCCGCTCAAGCATGTGCTGGAGGTGATGCATGAGCATCGAATCGGATCCATGATCGTGGTGGACGACACCATGCATGTGATTGGCATTTTGACGCGCCAGGATGTGC
>DASUEC010000088.1:0-8471 GCA_036275255.1 Limnobacter sp.
TGATGGATGGATTTGCCGTGGTGCCCACCCCGGGCCACACACCTGGGCACAGCTCGTTTTTGCTGACCAGCGGCAAAACCAACATGCTGATTTGGGGCGATGTGCTGCATTCACACGCCGTGCAGTTTGCCAAACCGGACGTGACCATCGAATTTGACACCGACGGCAAACAAGCCATTGCATCACGCAAGGCCTCGCTGGCAGAACTGGCCAAACATGGCTGGCTGGTGGCGGCCTCACACCTGCCTTTCCCCGGCATTGGGCATGTTGCCGCGGAGGGCAAGGCCTACCGTTACGTGCCCATCGAGTTTGGCCCGGTGACCCCGGCCAAACAATAAACCACTGAAGGAGAAGTCCATGCAAACGATTGTGATTGCAGCCCTGGTGCTCGTTGCTGCCATACACCTCACACCTGGTGTGGGCATGTTTGGCCCAGCGCGATTGCAAGCCTTGTATGGGCTGGACCTTGCCGAGCCCAACATCCAGCTGCTGATGCGCCACCGCGCCGTGTTGTTTGCGATGTTGGGCGTGTTTTTGCTGGCTTGCGCATTCAAGCCCGAATGGCGCCTGGCCGGTTTGTTGGCTGGTTTGGTGAGTGTGCTCGGCTTCTTGCTGCTGGCAAAACTGGGTGCATCGGCCTACACTTCCGAGATTGAACGCGTGGTCAAAGTCGATTTGGTCGCCTTGGGGCTTCTGGTGCTTGGCCTGCTGGCGCATTGGAGAAGCTCAACGTGAACACCACTGGCATACCACTGTTTCCGCTCGGCTCTGTGCTGTTTCCAGACGGTGCATTGCCCCTGCAAATTTTTGAAGTGCGTTACCTCAACCTCATCAAACGCTGCGTGCAAACCCAGTCACCGTTTGGCGTGGTCAGCCTGCTGGATGGCAACGAGGTACGCCGACCAGGTGAACAAATCAGCCTGGCGAAATATGGCACCCTCGCCCGGATCGAACACGTCGAGGAGCTCAGCCCAGCACTGTTCAAAATTCAATGCATTGGCACCCAACGGTTTGAATTACGCAGTGCGCAGCAAGAAACCGCGGGACTGTGGATGGGGCAAATCAGTTTGATTGACAAAGACCCCCACGTGCCAGTGCCGGATGACCTGCAAAAGGCCGCACACAAACTGGAAGAACTGATGGAACAGGTGGCCCTTCAAGGCATACCAGACGAGCAAATGCCCTTCCAGCCACCCTACCATTTTGACGATTGCGGATGGGTGGCCAACCGGTGGGCAGAGCTCATGCCCCTGAACAAAGCCACCAAACTGCAATTGCTTGCACTCGACAACCCTTTGCTTCGGCTGGAACTGATCAACGACACGCTGCATGCCCAAGGCATGATGTGAACACACGCTGCGCTTATCTGCTTACACCCTTCATGGTTTTTAACATGGCCTTCTGAGGCATGCCGCTCACCTCGGTGGAGAATTGGGACACAATCCACCGCAAGGCGACCACAGCAATGTTAGCAGTGGTCAACGGCGGACGCCCCATGAACCCCGACATGGCACTCAGGAGCGCGTGAAATCACTCCAACTGCTTTTGTGCATCATGAGCCCATAGCCGCTGTTCATGAAATGCGCCGCAAAATCCAGCTTGTCGGCACCGCTGGCGATCAAACACTCGGACACATCACGGGAACCATGCACAAACGGAAATAGCGGCACCAGTGGCACCGGGTCGCACGGGTTCACCGCCCGGCTTTTGTCGCATTCAGTTCCATGTTTGGCGCACATCATCCTAGACCTTGGTCTGAATGAACAGTAAAGTGAGTCAGGCGAGATCACTCGCCTTGCATAACAAAAACACTGTCGAGACAAGAATTCATGAAAAACTTCAACAACAAAGTGGTGGTGGTCACCGGCGCAGCATCGGGCATGGGTCGGGCGTATGCCTTGATGTTCGCCCGCGAGGGCAGCCATCTGGCCCTGTGCGACCACGCGCCCCAAGGCTTGGAACAGACCGTGGCCATGGTGAAGGCCCAATACCCCAACATCCGCGTGCATCACCAGGTGCTGGATGTGTCCAACAAACAGGCGGTTTACAACTTCGCCGAGCAAAGCAAGGCAGCCCTCGGCAACGCTTGTGTGGTCATCAACAATGCAGGCGTGAGTGGCGAAGGTGCACCCGTGTGGGCCATGGGCGACGACAGTTACGAACGCGTGATGGGCATCAACTTTTGGGGCGTGGTGTATGGCACACGGGCCTTTTTGCCACAGCTGATTGAAGCCAAACACGGGGCCATTGTGAACGTTTCCAGTGTATTTGGGCTGGTGGGCACACCCAGCAACTCCGACTACTGCGCCAGCAAATTTGCGGTTCGGGGATTCACTGAGTCTCTCGCTGTTGAACTGTGTCGAAGCAAAATCCAGGTGCACCTGGTGCACCCAGGCGGCATCAACACCAACATTGCAGACCAAACGAGACATGAAAAATTTGCGCAGAAATTTTTGACCACACCTCCGGAAGACATCGTTGAAGTGGTGCGCAAATGCATCATCAAGAACGAGCCGCGCATTGTGTACGGCAACAATGCGGCGCGCATCTGGTGGGGTGCACGCTTTGTGCCTTTCAAGGCTTTGCGCAAGGTGCTCTGGCAACAAATGGGGCACACATTGGATCAAGCGCCTTATCGTGATGTTTGCTAGGTGCACACCATGAATGCCGGCAACTTCGTCCCTGTGTACAGTCTTCAAACCGCGGCAGAATATGCACGCAACAATCGACATGCCGCAGCCGAAACAAAATGGCTGGAGCTGCCCGCGCACCTGCATGCACAGCCCGACATGTTTGTGGCGCAGGTGCATGGCGACACCATGGACAAGCGCATTCCCCCAGGCGCCTTGTGCCTGTTTCGCTTCAACCCGCAAGGGGCGCGCAACGGCAAAATCCTGCTGGTGCAACACCCGCTCATTCCCGGCAGCGAACACGATGCGCATTGCGTGCTAAAACGCTATAAAACCCACAAGGAAGTGGACGGGAAAGGCCGTGTGCACCCCCTGGTTTTGCTGTGCCCGGAATCCCGCAACCCGGCACACCAAACCTTCACCATGCCAGCAGAAGAAGCTGAGGACATGCTGGTGGTGGCCGAATTCATGGGGGTGGTTCAAACCAGCCCCTAAACACCCAAGCCCCTAAGCGCGGTTGGCAAACTCACGCACCTGTTTGGCACGCACCAGCAAATACAAGGCAAAGCCCACAGCCACACCTGGCACCAAGCCCAGCAACAGGCAAACCCAGCCGTGGCGCACCGCATGTGCCTTGGCCTCATACCACACCCACGCCGCCAAAATCAACCAGCACACAATCACATCGGTGGCGTACCCGCTGGCATACGGATTCACAAACCCGGCTGCAAACGCGCCCCACACATCGGGATTGTCAAGCAAGGGCGGGATCACCACCCACACAAAAAACACGGCGAAAAAACAAATCGCCAAGATTAGAATTGCCCTGAATACCGGTTCGCTCATGCCACCCCCCTTTAAAAAATACCACTGTGCCCGATCTGTTGAATGTGTGCCAAGCGCCATCCGCTTAACGCCGATTGGTGAGCATCACCCCGGCCACCGTCACCGCACCGCCAATCAACATGGACGTCAAAATGCTCTCACCCAACAACACGGCGGCCAACACCACACCAAACACCGGCACCAGGTTGGTAAACACAGCCGTGCGTGAAGGCCCCACGGCACGCACCCCCTCGTAGTACCACACAAAAGCCACCACCGTGCCAAAAGCCCCCAAGTACAGCAGCGCAAGCCACACCACGCCGGGCACCGCAGACCAATCTATACCACCCAATTCGCTGGCGGCCGTCAGGGTTAAAAACCCCAGGCCCCACAACGTGGCGTAGGTGGTGGCGGCAATCGGGCTTAAATTTTCCATCGCCTTGCGAGAGATCAAGGTATACACCGCCCAACTCGCAACCGCCGCCAGCATCATGGTTTCGCCCACACCAAACGAACTGCGTATATCGTGCGCGGCCGCGTACAAATCGCCACGGGTGATCACAATGGCAGCGCCCAGCAAAGCAAGCGCAATGCCAGCCCAACGCACAGGCCCCAGCCGTTCTGCAAACACCACACTGGCCAACAGGGCAGTGATCACGGGGTTAAGCGCCACCAGCAGCGCCGTGCGGCCAGCCGGAATGTAGGCCAATGCCGCAAAAAAGAACACGTTGTACAAAAAGATGCCAGTCAAACCCAAACCCGCCGTGGTCACCCATTGTTGGCGATTCAAGCGTGGCAAACCGCCCTCCACCACCCGCACCACCCACAACAGCAACACCGCCGCCACCACATAACGGCCAAACGCCGCGGTCAATGGTGGCAGGCTGTTTGCCACCACTTTGCCCGAAATGAACGTGCCCCCCCACAGCAATGCGGTCAGCACCAGCTTGAGCGCCAGCATGGGGGTGAGTGAGGGTTGGGTTTCTTGGCTGATCATGGCTGCGGGGCATTGCAAAGATGCGCTATGCTACTACCCAGCGGGGCAAGTCCACACCCGGGTTTGTCCCCACGCCCATTGAATGTTTTCATGACGCACCATGCAGCACACTCCTCTGTCCGAAGAAGATATTTCGCGCATCATTGAAATGGCTTGGGAGGACCGCACGCCGTTTGAGGCCATCGAACTTCAGTTCGGCTTGAAAGAGTCGGCGGTGGTTGAACTGATGCGCAAACACATGAAGGCATCGAGTTTTAAAATGTGGCGCAAACGAATGGCCGGCCGCAACACCAAACACGTGAAGCTGCGCAGCCCGGATGTGGACCGGCACCACTGCCCCACACAATACAAACCGCGTTAAGGCAAGGGCATCAATCAACCTTGCAAAGGCCGCCGCACCGCGGGGCCTTGTGGCATTGGCTCAGTATTTGCGTTTGCGTGCAGCAGATTGCACAGGGCTACGCCCTTCAATGTGCCGGAAAGTGATGCGTCCTTTGCTCATGTCGTACAAAGACAATTCAAGGGAAACCTTGTCGCCCGCAATAATCCGAATGTGGTTTTTGCGCATTTTGCCAGCGCTGTAGGCAATCAGTTTGTGACCATTGTCCAAGGTCACCAAAAAACGGGAGTCCGGCAGAATTTCATCCACCAGCCCATTCATTTCCAGCAATTCTTCTTTTGCCATGTTGCAATCTCCAGTGAATGCAAAAAGCCCGGCCTGAGCCGGGCCTTCAATCAGGCAGCACGAATGTTGGAAGCCTGGAGGCCTTTGGGCCCATTGGTCACGTCAAAAGTCACTTGCTGGCCTTCGGTGAGCGATTTGAAGCTGTTGCTCTGAATGGCCGAGAAATGGGCAAACAAATCCTTGCTGCCATCGGACGGGGCAATAAAACCAAAACCTTTTGAATCGTTGAACCACTTCACAATGCCTGTTGCCATGCTTGAAACTCCTGAAAAATAAAAATACGGGGAACTGCCCCAACGGGGCGACAGTCAAGCGGGCAAAGGAATGAAGGGAAGAATACCGCGCGTGGCGGATAAAAAACCGAGCAGCTAAAGCTGGACTTGAAGATCGCTGGCCTTCACTATCCGCTGGTTTGCCTGCAATTGCAAACTTTATTTGTTTTTATTTTGAAGTGCCGGGCAACAAATCCGCCAGACTCAGCACCGAGCGGGCCACATCCACCAGCTTGCGGTTCTGGTCCATGGCGGTTCGGCGCAGCATGCGGTAAGCGCTCTCCTCGTCCAGGCCACGGTGCATCATCAAAATGCCCTTGGCCCGCTCAATCACCTTGCGCTCATCCAGAGAAGCCTTCACCGCATTCAACTCTTCCGTGAGGTGCTGCAAACGCTCGGATTGTGCCCGCAGCGCATCCAGCATGGCCTGGTTCACTGACCCGGGTGTCACGGCGCCTTGCGCATCGGCCGTGGCAAAAAGTTTGTCTGGCTCAAGGCCGGTGGCAAATGCATTCAAAGGCGAAATAAGCTCCGGGGTTGCCAGAGCGTTCAAATCATGCTCCTGTGGCGTTACACCCCGCACCAGCTTTCTGATTTTGTCATCGCACAAGCGCTTAAGGCGGGCGGCCAACTCGATCTCTACATCATGAAAAGCATCCATGCGCTGAGTACAACAGGCAAACCAGTTGTCAGACAATTCCGGCTTCAAAGCCGCCTGCCCTGCCCCCAAGAGCATGGCACGCATTCGAAGCAACTCCTCCCACAGAGATGGCACCTTCAGCTCAGACTGCCCTGCGGCCTGGGCATTTGCAAACGATTCAAAGCGCTGAAAAGCCTGCTCCTGCATCTCCACCAAATACTCGATGGTTTGAACCTGCTCCGCAGAGATCTTGCCTGCGGCATACGCTGCGGCACCTGTGGCACGCTCTTGCCCGGCCCATTCCTTGCCTTGCATCAAATGAAACAGTGCCACCAGAAGACGCGAAATATCGGGGTCCACCGCCACGTCCGCCGCTTCAAAAATAAGCGCCAACAAGGCCTCCACAATCTGGCGGTACTGGGCAGTGATGGTGGCGGGCGTGTGCAGCAGCGTACCAACCCGGTGGCGGACGTTTTGCAGTTCATCCAGCGCATGCAAGGCCATTGCGATTTTGGTGTAGAGCCGCACCCCGCCGCTGAGCTGCGCAGGCTGCTCACCGTCCACCAAACGAGCCAGCAGGCTGTTGTAGGCCTGGCCGGTGGCTTGTATGCGCTCCGCGCGCAGTGCCGCGTAGCGCTTGCCCTGGGAGGCGAGAAACAGATTGGATGCACCGCGCTCGTGTTGCAGGCAATGGATCAGCTCACTGGCCACACAAATGAGCTCACAGGTGCGAGACAGATTGCCAAGCTCTTCAACCTCGCACCGCCTCGCCGCCAGTAAAAAGTTAAGCGCAGTACTCACAACACACAGCCTCTGAAAAAATGCCCGACAAGGCCTACAGTGTCAGCTGAAACGCCCGCGCAATCAAGCCAAACGCGCGGGCCCACGCGCTTGATCAACTCAGAACGCTTAGCCGCCGCCACGCTCCTCGGGGGGGTCGGGCTCATCCGGATGCCGGGGAG
This sequence comes from Limnobacter sp., assembly GCA_036275255.1. Lineage (GTDB taxonomy): Bacteria > Pseudomonadota > Gammaproteobacteria > Burkholderiales > Burkholderiaceae_B > Limnobacter. Next base: position 7,012 of record DASUEC010000088.1, read on the forward strand.
GGGATGGCTTCTCAGCATGGTCCCAGGCAATTGGCCCTGCGATAAAAGACATCGACGACACTGCACACACCGGCCAGAAGATTGGATTGGCAACCTTCAAGGCGCCAAGCACCACCGTGGCAGTCAGCCCGAACGGTGCAAATATGCAGCAGGACGTGCCGATTTTTTGTACGGCAGACCGAATAGGGTCTGCGTGGAATTCCTCCAGGCGCTGATGATAAGCCGCCATGTTTTGCGCATGAATAATGTCGGAATGCCGCATGGCCTGTTGAGAAGGTGGATGCATGGGCGGGTATTGAAGCGTTGAATTTCCGGGGGATACATTCATTGCCACGTGCTCCGTGAGTTGATGGAAACCTGCGTAGCAACGCCTGGAAAATAGTTCCAAAAAAGAGCAAGGGCCGGAAGCTCATCGCCGCCGACCCCGACGCCGCTTCGATTACAAACACACCTAAAGCATCTCCCAAACAATTTGGAACTTCGCCAAACATACCGATACAGAGTGATCCCCAAACCTCTTGGAGTGAAACATAGCTGATTCATTTTCACCTGACTAATACAGGGAACGCGCAGCGAGCCCTTCCAATCCACATGGAGACACCCGCATGACACCAATCAACAATTCCTCACCGCAAATGCAGCAAAACGCATTCGAAGTCAGCACGCCGCCAGACAGAATACAAATGGACAGGTCGTACTCGCCCAGGCCCACACCGTCCGAAAACTACGAAATGCAAGTGATCGCCTACAGAAATCAACAAAAAGAATTCGAGTCCTCCCCGTGTCGCATGACGGCAATGTACTTGGGAGGCTGTCTCGGCTTGGCAGGAACAGGGGGATGCTGCGTGGCTGGGCCCATCGTCCAAAACATGGTTGCCGGGAACACTGCCACGTGCATTACGATGGGTTCAAGCACCCTGGCTTGTGTAATCGGTGGCGTACTCATGTATTTGGCAAAAATACCGAGCAGCCCTACGCATCCCGACGCTCCGCGCCCTTCGGATTGACATGCATGCTTTGTGCATTGCCCACGACGCTTTATCGTAAAACACCGGCAAAGGGCAATTGCCGGTGTTTTTTACTTGCAGCCTGGTTTCACGTTGATGCAATTCCAAGCGGATGTGACGATCAATCCCAGCTCAACGCACCACCCGTCTGGTATTCAGTCACACGGCGCTCGAAGAAGTTGGTTTCTTTCTTCAGGTCCATCATCTCGCTCATCCACGGGAAGGGGTTTGTGGCACCTTCGTAAAGGGTGCCCAAGCCAATCTGGTTGGAGCGGCGATTGCAGATGAATTTCATGTATTCCATGAACTGTGCGGAGTTCAAGCCCAACACGCCACGGGGCATGGTGTCTACGGCGTATGCATGCTCGAGCTCAACCGCCTTGCGGAACAGGGCCTTGATCTCTTCCTTGAACTCGGGGGTCCACAGGTGCGGGTTTTCCAGTTTCACGGTGT
>DASUEC010000089.1:0-7163 GCA_036275255.1 Limnobacter sp.
ACGCCCCTTTGAAGTCTGCTGCCAAACCCGTCCAGGCACTGCCAGTGCGCAAGGGCCTCTCTGCCTTGGCTGTGGACGACGAGCCTGGCATGCGACACTTTCTGGAAAAAGCACTGGAGACTCGCTTTGCCCGTGTCGACACGGCCAGCTCGGTTGAAATGGCCCAAACCCTCTTTGAGCAGCACGACTACAACACCATTGTGCTCGACATCAGTTTGCCTGGCAAAAACGGTTTGCATTGGCTCGGTGAGTTGAGGCAGGGTGGTTCTGAAGGGGATGTGATCCTCATCACGGGTTATGCTGACATGGACACGGCCATTGGTGCATTGCGGGCAGGCGCGCAGGATTTTTTGCAAAAGCCGTTCCGCATCGATCAACTGTGGTACGCACTGGATCGCGCTGCAGACCAAAACCGTTTGAAGCGCGAGAATTTTGTGCTCAAAAGGGCGGTGTCCAATCTTCAGCAAAATGAACAGGTCATGGTCGGCGAGAGCCCCATGATCCGGCAATTGCGCAAGCTGGTCGCCAAAATTGCCCCAACCGATTCGACCGTGCTGCTCACCGGGGAGTCAGGCTCGGGCAAAGAGGTGTTGGCTCGGACCATCCATGGCATGAGTTTGCGCAGTGACCGACCATTTGTGCCAATCAATTGCGGTGCAATTTCCCCGGAGCTTATTGAAAGCGAACTGTTTGGGCACACCAAGGGCGCCTTCACCGGTGCCACCGAGACACACCAGGGCTTGTTCTACTATGCCCAGGGTGGCACGCTGTTTCTCGATGAGATTGGTGAATTGCCTTTGAGCATGCAAACAAAGTTGTTGCGTGTGCTGGAGGACCGTCGCATACGGCCAGTGGGCAGCAACCGCGAAGTGGATGTGGATGTGCGCATTGTGGCCGCCACCAACGTCAATCTGGATGTGGAGGTGAAGCGCGGGCGGTTCCGTCAGGACCTGTATTATCGTCTGCAGGTCTTGCCGGTTGAAATGCCTCCCCTGCGGTCGCGCCCTGAAGATGTCGAGCTCTTGGCGAATTACTTCATGGGGGTTTTTGCCCGAAAACTCAGGCTTGACCCCATCGGCATCAGCCCCGACATGCTGGCCCGTTTGCAAGCCTATGAGTGGCCCGGCAATGTGCGCGAGTTGAGAAACTTCATAGAACGCTCACTGATTCTGGGTTATTTCCCCAAGGAAGATTTGCCTTTGAACCTGGATCTGGATGAGAAGCGGGTGATCCATGAAGAAGGGCAGAACCATCCTGACGAGTCCTTGGAGCAGATCGAAAAAACGCATATTTTGAAGGTGCTCAATGCGTGCGGTGGCAACAAATCCGAGGCGGCCCGCAGGCTGGGCGTATCCCGCAAAACCCTGGAAAGAAAATGCCTGGCTTGGAGCCAAGAATAGACCTTAGGCCCTTCCCGTCAAGGGGGCATTTTTGGCCCTCCCACTGGACGGTCAAAACCAAGCTGGTGATTACAGCCTGCATCCCCTTGCTGGTCTTGGTGCCCGTTGTGGCCATGCTGGTCTGGTCTGCAGGCCAGGCTGCATACAACAAAATCCTGATCTCCAAAGTACGCAGTGATTTGGTGCTGGCACAGCAAAAGTTCACCGATTTGAAAATGGACAAACGGGACGCATTGCGTTCATGGGCCGAGAGCGCCTACCTTCGCAACGCCCTGGCGCGAAATGGCGGCAAGCTCAATGCAAGTGAGTTGAGCAACCAGGCCGACAAACTGGGCTTGGCGTATTTGCGCCTGGTCAGCCCCACGGGCATGGTGCGCAGCGCACACCCAAGCCGTGTGCCCCACATGCTCGATCCACAAAGCTTCAAGGTGATGAATGAGCGCCAGGAGGGTGTGCATATGGTGCTCATGTCCGAGGCGGAAATGAATCAGATCTCTGGCACCCTGGCAGCCCGCGCAGTTCAGCCCATTGTGCCAACCAGTGCCGCTCGCCCATCGGCCAAGAGCATCGAAAACCGTGGTTTGGTTGTCCAGTTGTTGCAGCCGCTTTATCACCAAGGCGAGTTTCTGGGGACGCTGGAGGGCGGGCTGTTGCTCAATGGCAATTTGGCGCTCGTGGACCAGATCAATGACCTCATTTATTCACCCAACACGCTGCTGGAAGGGTCGATCGGCACCACCACCATTTTTTTGGAGGACGTGCGCGTGGCCACCACCGTGCGGGCAGACGGCATCGCCAGGGCGCTGGGCACGCGGGTCTCGGAAGAGGTGAGGCAAAGCGTGCTGGGTCGAGGCGAAATCTGGCTGGAGCGCGCCTTTGTGGTGAATGATTGGTATGTGGCTGCATATGCGCCACTGATCAGCCCTGGTGGTGCGAGAATCGGCATGTTCTACGTGGGTTTTCTGGAGGCACCCTACGCCAGCATCAAAACCCAGTTGCTTTATCTGTTTTTGCTGGCTGTGGGCGCATCCATGTTGCTGGGGGCAGTCATGGTGATCCGCCTTGCTTCCGGAATTTTTTATCCCCTGCGCCGAATGAACTACATCATGAGCAGGCAAGAGGGCGGGGACACGGCTGCGCGAGTGGGTGACCTTCGCCGCGAGGATGAGTTTGCCGATTTGGCCGATCATTTTGACGCTTTGCTCGACCAACTCGAGCATCGAAGGCTGGAGCTTGAAAACCTGAACGCTGAACTCGACGAGCGCGTGCGTCAACGCACGGCCGATCTTCAGGCAACCAACCAGAAGCTGCATCAGGCGGTGGAGCAGTTGCTTGCCTCCGAGAAGCTTGCCGTGATGGGCCAGCTGACCGCCGGGATTGCGCACGAGTTCAACAATCCTCTGGCTGTGATGATGGGGCACCTCGATTTGATTCGAATCACCCTCAACGACCCGGAGAGTGCCAAAACCCTTCGCCTGCTGGACGAACAGATACATCGCATGCGCAATATTGTGCAAAAGCTTTTGCAGTTTTGTCGGCCCGATGAGTATGCCTCGTACACAGAGGCGCTGGATGTGAACGAGGTTATCCAGGACAGTCTGCTGTTTGCAAGGGCTGAGCTTGAGTTGGTGCAGGCCAAAGTGGTGGTGCAAGCGAGCGCCACCCAAACGGTCCAAATCAGCAAAACCGAGTTGCAGCAAGTGATGGTAAATCTCTTGATCAATGCAGCGCACGCCCTCGAAACGGCCGGTGAAGGGATGCCACACGACCCCTGGCAGCACACGCCCACCCTGTGGATTGAAACAAGCGATGTGACGCTGCCCGATGGTCAGCCTGCGGTCAGCATTCGTGTGCAAAACAATGGCTTGCCGATTCCATCGGAGCAACTGCCACTGATTTTTCGCATGTTTTACACAACCAAACAGGCGGGGCGGGGCACAGGGCTCGGTTTGCCAGTCTCGCGCATGTTGCTGCAGCGTTACGGTGGAGACCTGACTGCACGCAGCCCGGTGCTGCCCGAGGACAATCCTGTGGTGGGTGCGTGTTTTGACATCGTGCTGCGCAACAAGGCCAGGCCCTCGGCCGATATTTTGAAAGAATCTGCTCAGCAGTTGCTGATTATGGAAAAGAAACTCTCGGAAGGAAATTGAAGTGCCCAATGTATTTGGATTTGCCGGTTTTTCCGGGGTGGGTAAAACCACGTTGATTGAGCAGCTGCTGCCATTGCTGATCGGGCAAGGGGTTCGGGTGTCGGTGATCAAGCATGCCCACCATGCCTTCGACATCGACCGGCCTGGCAAGGATTCATTTCGCCATCGTGAGGCAGGGGCCTATGAGGTGTTGATCACTGCCAACAAGCGCTGGGTGTTGATGCATGAATTGCGCGATGAAGAAGAGCCTTCCCTGGAAGAACAGATACAAAGGCTCTCACCGTGCGACCTGGTCATTGTGGAAGGGTTTAAACGGTCTAATATCCCGAAAATTGAAATTTGGCGCGAGGCGAACAACAAACCCATGCTGTATCCCGAGGATCCCAATATCATTGCAGTGGCCTGCGATGTCGAGATTGACTGCGGTGGTTTACCATGGTTGCCACTGAACAATCCGCCCGCAGTCGCTCAATATATCATGGACCGATTCGTCACCAAACCCCAATGATCGCACTGGATGATTTGATTGCCCAAATTTGGCCCCTCGCCAAACCTGTTGACGGCACTGACACCGTGGCGATTGCACATGCCCATGGCCGGGTGCTTTGCGTGGATCTGGTGTCTGCCTTGAATGTTCCGCAACACGACAACAGTGGCATGGACGGCTATGCGGTGCGCTGTTCGGACCTGACCGATTGGCCCGCAGGCATGCCGGTTTCGCAGCGCATCCCTGCGGGTGCAAGTCCGCAAGCCCTGCAGCCGGGCACTGTGGCGCGGATTTTTACCGGCGCTCCTATTCCTGCGGGGGCCGATGCGGTGGTCATGCAAGAAGATGTCCGCGTGTCAGAGGATGGGCAAGTGGCGTTCGGCGTGGAGCCACAGCCTGGCCAGTTCATACGTCGCGCTGGCGAAGACATTGCCCAGGGGCAGATCGTCTTGCGGGCGGGTGCCATCATGGATGCCGTCCGTGTTGGCCTGGCGGCTTCCATCGGCGTGGCGCAGGTGCAGGTGCGCAGGCGCCTGAGGGTGGGGGTGTTGGTGACCGGTAGTGAGCTGCAAAATCCCGGTGAGCCGCTCGGACCAGGCAAGATTTACAACTCCAACGAGTTTGTTTGGGTGGGGCTTTTGAAGTCCATGGGCTGTGAGGTGGAGTCTGTGGGCATCGTGCCTGACAACCTGCAGGCCACCTGCGATGCATTTTCAGCACTGGCCCATTGCGATGCAGTCATCAGCTCCGGTGGGGTGTCGGTGGGTGAGGAAGACCACGTGAAGCCCGCCATTGAGCGTGTGGGCCGTTTGCAATCGTGGAAAGTGGCGATGAAACCAGGAAAACCTGTGGCTATTGGCCAGATCGACGCTGCGGTGGGCCATGTTTGCTGGTTTTTTGGTTTGCCAGGCAATCCGGTGTCCAGTGCCCTGGCTTTTCAAGTGCTGGTCAAGCCGTTTTTGGCCATGCTGCAGGGGCGCACCTTGGCGCAGGTGGATTGGCGCCAGCGCATTCAGAGGGTGCGCGCGCAGTTTGAATGGAGCAAGCCCGACACCCGGCGCGAAGAGTTTGTGCGTGTAACGCTGTGCCATGGGGAAGGCGGCTCTGAGGCCATCCTGTTTGGCAACCAAAGTTCTGGCGTTCTCACCTCTTTGGACCAATCGACGGGTGTGGTGCGATTGTCCGCCGGGCAGCGGGTGGCACCCGGTGACTGGGTCAACTACATTTCTTATCAGGATTTGATGGCATGAGTATCCGAGTGCGCTTTTTTGCGAGTCTCAAAGAACAGATGGGCTGTGACAGTCTCGCTGTGGATTCGGCATTTACACCGCCCACGGTGGCCGGCCTGACTGCACACCTCCAGGCGAGCAATCCACAATTCGCCAAGGCCTTGGGCGAAATAGGGCGTGTGCGTGCAGCTGTGAATCACGACATGGCAGACAACGAAACCGCCGTGCCTTCGGGCGCAGAAGTGGCATACTTTCCGCCGGTGACAGGGGGTTGAATGAAGCGAAGCAAGGTGCTTGTGCAAGAAGCTGACTTTGATGTGTCTGATTCTTTGCGGTGGATGCGACTTGGCCTGCCCCAGATCGGGGCGGTGGCCTGTTTTGTGGGAACGGTGCGTGATGTGAACGAGAACAGCACGGTCAAGGGCATGACCCTGGAGCATTACCCGGGCATGACCGAAAAGGCCTTGGAAAACATTTTGACCGTGGCTGACCAGCGATTCCAAATCACATCGGCCATGATCATTCATCGGGTTGGCCCGCTCAAGCCGGAGGACCAGATCGTGTTGGCTGCCGCCAGCAGCGAGCACCGCCAGCAGGCTTTCCTTGCTTGTGAGTTCATCATGGACTACCTGAAAACCGAGGCGCCTTTCTGGAAGAAGGAGACCACCCCGGAGGGTGCCCGGTGGGTGTCGGCACGGGACAGCGACGATTCAGCCAAGGCCCGCTGGGAGCCACGGCCTTGACCCCGTCTGCTCTGTTGGCCGTGTTTGTGGGGGCCGGGCTTGGTGGTGTTGCCCGCTACGCACTTGGTTTGGCGGTGCCGCAGCCTGCATGGTTGCCAATGGCGGCCGGTACGCTGTTGGTCAATTTGCTTGGCGGATTTTTGGCTGGGGTGTTGTTTGCCGCGTGCGGACCCTCTTGGCTGAAGTCTCACCCTCTGGGGCTGTTCATGATGACCGGTGTATTGGGTGGGCTCACCACATTCTCGGCATTCACCGCCGAGGGCGCTGCCTTGCTGGCCGAGCGGCCTGCTCTGGCGGCCTTGCAGGCGGCTGTCCACGTGTTTGGCTGCCTGTTTGCCTTTTGGTTGGGTGGCAAAGCCTGGGGTGCTTGATAGAGCAGTTCAGTGCTGCTCCCATGGCAAGCCATGAAAACGCCAGCCATTGACGCTGGAGCGATGGTGGCTGTCGTCCTTGTCGCCTTCGAAGCCCTCCAGCACATTGATCGCCAGTTCAAACCCGTGTTTGGCCGCCAGTGTGGCCGCATTGTGTGAACGTGCACCGCTGCGGCACAAAAAAAGCACAGGTTGATGCTTCTCTACGCGGGCGAGCACCTCGTCAATGAATGCAGGATTACGTGCGCCATCGGGGTAAGTGCTCCATTCCACATGGAATGAGCGGTCTTCTGAAAATGTCACGCAACCCACCCAATCCATTTCTGCTTGGGTCCGAACGTCGATAAGCACCGCATTTTCGTCGTCATTCAAAAGTTGCCAGGCCTCCGGCGGGGTGAGGGCACCGAGGTAACTCAGGTCTTTTTCAATGGCGCGCTGCCGGGCCAGTTCAAACAATTGGGCAACAGAGGGTTTCATGATGTGGGCCTGCGTTTTATAACATCGAATGCTTGTATTGTAATACACGCACGCAGTGATGATAGCCAATCCTGATGGCGCACCATTGTTGGGCAAAGCGCACTGAAATGGTGCGTTTTTTGGTTTGCACGTTTTCCGGGAATGCGTGCAAAAGCCACCATTTCAGGTGATTACAGCCTGGTACGGTGTTTGCTTAAAGACGTCACGTCGATGACTGAATTCTCGATTTGCGTTACTTTAAGCCCGCACGAACGTGCTATTGTTTCGCTTGTTCTGAAGAGCCTGTTTCAGTCAGAAATTTGTTAG
>DASUEC010000090.1:0-6212 GCA_036275255.1 Limnobacter sp.
CAATCGCATGGGTGGTCTTGGGCGGTCTGGGTTTGTCCAGTGTGTTTACCTTGTACCTGGCGCCTTTGGGGTACTCCTACATTGCACCGCTGATGAAGCCCAGGGCACATTCCGCACAGGCCCTGGAAGATGAAATGGCCAGGCATGCAGCCTCTCAACAGCAGGGGGGCAAGCATGGGCATTAAATCGCTATCAGTTCTTTTTGCCGTATGTATGCTGCTTGGGGCCTGTGCAGGTCCCTCTGCAGCGCTTCCACAGCGGCAAGGTCATGTGCCTGGCGTGTTCCAGGGGCAGGCGGTGTTGGACGCCCTGGGCAAGGGCGGGGCGGACGAATTGTTGGACACGCAATGGTGGACGGGGTTTGGCGATCCGGTGCTTAATGGCTTGGTAGAACGCGCCATCTCCAGCAATTTTCAGATCGCTGCGGCTGCAGGTCGGGTGCAGGAGGCTCGTGCCTTGCTGCGGCTCAGCCAGGCGCAAGATGATCTCTTGCTGGAGCTTAACTCGATTGCCAGTGCGCAAAAAAGTGACCGGCATGGCTCAAACCGGGTTGGCGCATTGTCGTCAAATGCGAGTGCAGGCAGGCAAGAGCGCAGCGTGCTTGGCGGAATTGGTTTTGCCCTCCCGATTGACATTGCCGGACGATTTGACAAAGAGGTAGAGGCGGCCACTGCCAATCTTTTGGTGCTGCAGGCCCAATTGCGATCCGAGGTGATTGCAACCAGCACACTGGTGACGCAAGAATACCTGCGCCTGCGTGGCAACCAAAGGCAACTCCAAATGTTGCGCGATTCGGTTGCACTCCAAGAGCAAACGCTGAAGGTTGTTCAGGCGCGTTTTGATGCTGGCCTGTCTCCGGAGCTCGATGTGCAACGGGCAAAAACCTCCGTCGAAAATCTGCGGGCTGGTATTCCACCGCTTGAAAAAGCGCTTCTGGATGGTCGATTCCGGCTGGCCACCCTCACAGGGCGTTTTGCTGACGAGCTCGAGCCAACGCTCTTGGCTGTTGCCCCCTTGCCCAGATATGCCCGGAATATTCCCGTCAGCCTGCCCGTGCAGGTGTTGCAGCACCGCCCGGATGTGCAGGAGGCACAAGCCCGATTTGCGCGCGCCGCCGCCGATGTTGGTGTGGCCCAAGCGGATTTTTATCCCAGTGTGCAGTGGATGGCCAGCATGCAAATTGGCAGCAGCGCAAGCAATGGCAACCCGGCAGTCGGTCTCTTGATCGGATCCGTGTCGGCGATGATCAATCAGGTTTTGTGGGATGGTGGGGCCCGGCAAGCCCGGTTGGATGCGGCCAAGGCCCGTGCCCAGGTGGAATTGGCCGTTTACGAGCAGACCTTGAGGGAAGCAATCCAGTCTGTTGAGATTGCCCTGACTGCGGTCAGTGCCTCGATGGGTCGGCAGGCCGCGCTCGAAAAGGCCGTAGTCTCCAGCAAGCGGAGTTTTGAGCAGGCCGAGGCTTTGTACCAGCTTGGCCTGGTGAGTTTTCTTGATGTGGTCGACGCCCAGCGCGTGTATGCCAATGCGGAGCAAACTTTGGCCATCGAGCAAACCGACTTTGCCTCCCGTGTGGCGATGTTGTTCCAGGCGCTCGGCACACAAGGGTCCGCCGATGGCATGAAAAAGGGCGATCCAGAGATCGCCTTGAAGCCATGAGCATTTGCAACGGTTGACTGGCCTTAGAACCTTTCGGTGAAGCCAATCCCAAAGAAGTGTGTGTCGAGTTGTACCGTTCCCTTGAAGTCGCCACCGTTGACCTCTGTCGGAGTAACCCCTTTGTTGTTGCCAACAGGGGCTGGATCGGTGTCCATGTATTGGTAAGCAAAATAAAGGCTTGAATCACGACTCAAGTCGAACTGAGCGCCAGCGGCAAAGTAACGCCGATCGCTGTCTGGCAAAATCGTGATGCGGGTGGCGTCATCAATCACACTGTTTTCCTCGCCGTAACCGGCTTTCAGCGTGAGTCGGCGATAGAGCTTGTAATTCATCCCGACTCTGTAAGATTCTGCAGCCACAAAGTTTTGCGGAATGTCTTCCAGCACGCGCCCATTGCTTTCGCGCTCAAAGCGCAGGCGTGTAACGGAAAAATCCTGACGGGTGTAGGTGGCCATTACATCCAGGCGCGGTGTGGCGTGGTGGAATACGGAAATGCGCAACTCGTCAGGCAGGGTGATTTCTTGCTTGATGATTTGTTCAGGCGCAAGGTCTGCTGCCGATTGCGCCGTATCGATGCCTTGCAACTGACCGATGTTTGAATTCGAGATCAGATTCTGACGGAATTGGGCCAGGTTTGGATCATCAAGCTTGAACTTTCCACGGTTGCCTGTGAACTCTGTTTTCGGGCGGTACGACACCCCGATCCGTGTGGTGGTGGACGGCTCCCACAAGGCGCCAAACTGTGCATTGAATGCCCATCCAAACATGCGTAGGCTCGCATAGGCCTCCTCCTCGGGAGTGCCCAGCAAAGCATTGGCAGCGGCTGGAGTAATCAGGCAGGGAATTCCGTTGGATCCACAGTCGCGGTTCACGATTTCAGTCACCGCGTCTTCGTAGTTGATCTTCAGCTTGATGGATTGAAAGTAGCGTTCGTAAGAGCCATTCATGCCCAAAGACAGGGTGGGCGACATTTTGTAGCCAAAGCCCAAATTCAGGCGCGTTACTTTGAAGTCAATGTCGCGACCCTGATTGCGTCCTGGGAAGTTTTCATCGTAGTGCAGCACCAAGCCGTGAGAAGCGGCCGCGCCAAAGCCCACGACCAGCTTCTCGTTCACAGGCACGGCGATGACAAGGTTGGGTGCAAGGGCGGCTGCATCGTAGCCGTCTTGCCGGCTGAACACTTGCCCCGCCGAGCCTTGTGGTGCACCCGAAGGGGCGCCGTCGTTGTTCTGGCCCGAAGTGTAATCGGTGCCAATCGCGATCACTGCAAGCCCTTGGGTTAACTCCGCCCGCTTGAAGCGGGTGAGCGCTGCGGGGTTTGCAAACAGCACCGAGGCATCGCCTGCCTCGGCAGCCTGGCCAGCGCCCGCTGTGCCTATTGCGCTGATGCTTGTTGCATCAAATGCGGTGCCGCCCGCCATTGCATTGCCGGCGCCAAAAGCCAAACACATAAAAAACAACAGCGGTTTAACACAAGAATTGGGGCGTGAATGGTCGGCAAATGGAACCATTGATTGTTGTCTCCACACTGTATTTTAGTAATGCAATCAGCGCTTTGTAGTCATTGTTTGGAGTGCGCAAGATTGAGGCAGGGCAAGTGTATCATCAATAAGGGTGACAATGTTACCTCTTGGTAATTTATAACATTACCTACACGTCTGAAATACTTCCCCCCGATCCAGGCGCCTTGCTGTTGCAGAGCATGCGTTTGCCGAATTTCGCGGGAGGCAACATGAAGTGGAATCGCCGAGTTTGTACCTGGCTTGTGGGCAGTGTGTTTTGCAGTGCCACGGTGGTGTGGTCGCTAAGTGCGCACGCCGTGCAGTTAACCCTGTCAAAAAGTTTGTCTCATTTGTCAGCGCAGCCTGCCATGGCTCAAACATCCCCCACCGGGGATTCAGAAACGCCAACCGAGGCCTCCATAAAAATGTTTGCGCTGGCTGGCGGGGTTGGCTTGAAATTGAGCCCAGGCTTGGGGCTTATGTATGCACCTCAGCTTCATCGGTCTGGGTTTGCCCAATCCACTGAGGGCATTTACCTGGTCAGCGATCCAGATCAAGCGGGGCACGGTGGCATTCGCTGGTTTGTGGGGGTGCAATCCTGGCAATTGCAAGACAACCGCGGGCCTGGCAGAAGCACCAGCGCCGTGAGCGCTGGTTTGTTGTTCAGTTTGTCTCGCTGAAGGCTTGCCCATGGCGGCCAGAGCCGTCTTTGAACGCTTCCGCGCCCCTAGCGGTCTCGCCGGAGGTGAGGGTGTTCAGGCCAAATTCAAACTCTTCTTCAATGGCCTTGTGCTCAGACAAGCCCCATTGGGTCAGCACGCTTTGCCGATCGTTTCGCATGCAGGTTTGCGGTAAGGCACTCAGTTGAGTGGCCAGTTCAATGGCAGCCGGCAAGGCGCTGTCCCCATCGGCCAAACGGTTGGCCAGGCCCCACTGCTGGGCTTCCACTGCACCAACCGGGCGACCTGTGAGGATCATGTCCATGGCGCGGCTCTGCCCGATCAAACGCGGCAAGCGAACGGTGCCACCATCAATCAGGGGCACGCCGAATCGTCGACAGAACACGCCAAACACAGCGCTTTGGCTTGCCACGCGCATGTCGCACCAAGCCGCCAACTCGAGCCCGCCAGCCACACAAAATCCATCGACCGCCGCAATCACGGGTTTGCTCAACTCCATCCGGCTGATGCCCATGGGGCCAGCTCCGTGGCGTTCAAGTCGATTGACCCTGCTGGGATCGCCAGAGGCCACGGCCTTCAGGTCGGCACCTGCGCAAAAATGTCCACCCTCGCCACTTAAAATGGCGATCTTCGCCGTGCCGTCCTGCTCGAATGCCAAAAACGCTTTTTCCAAGAGGTCGGCGGTGTAACGGTCCACGCAATTGCGCATTTCAGGGCGGTTGATGGACACATGCCAAATCTCTCCTTGCTGTAAAATCCTCGTAATCACTGGTTCGGTGTTTAGGTCTGTCATCATGCGCCCTGTGTTGGAGTTGGAATTGAACACGATGTCTCGCGGTGTATTGAGCATACATCGAGTTCGCTCCGGCTGTTTGCCGGTGCGATTCGTCAACACACGCTCGGGCCTGTTTTTTGAATGGAATCTTGCACACCGGGCCAGGGTGCCTGAGCAAGCCCGCTTGTTGCTCGATGATGCACAGGCTTGGCAGCTCAAAATGGATTTGATGAGGTCGGTGTGGCGTGCACCGCCCAGTCTCAAAGTACCACCTGCTTACCCAGCCAAGGCCAATGGACTCAAACTTCAAGACCTTGGCCTGAAAGACCTGCAACGCGCATGGACAAGGGCGTTGATCGCTTTGCATGGAAAGTCTGTGTTTAACATGTGCTTGAGCCTGTATCCCCGTGGGGCCACTTTGATCGATTTGCATCGGGTGGCTGCCCACCGAAAGGTGTTGCACGAACGCCTGTGTGAGCGCCCATGCATGGCTCCACTGCTCGCCCAAGACCCGGGCATGTGGACAAACTTGCCTCATTGGCAGGTGATCAAGCGAAGGATGCTCGCACAAGGCCTCAGTGCCATGGCCTGGCGGTGGTTAAACCATCAATCCCGGGCGTATGTTGCGCGCATGGATTGGGGCAGCCTGTCTCACATTGCATGGGCAAATTTTCATGCCGCGCTCAATCGGCCCCTGCCGGTTTCCTGGGTGGATGCCCAAACAGCCGCCTTGCTTGGCTTTGGTGGGCTCTCGAGTTGGCTGCGCCGCAATCATGAAACGCTCTCAACACCCCAGGCGCTGGACGTTTTGCGTGCTGTTCGCCTGGCCCTGAACCGGCGCGCCAGCCTAGACAAACGTACACATCAAAAAGAGTTGGAGTCTGAGGAGTTTCCCTTGATCACCGATTGGTTGCTGGGATGCTCAAACCCCTCTGGCGCACGCATTTCCAGGCATTGGACCTACGACACGCTGATGGCCAAGCAGTCCCATTGGCATCTGGTTGAGCGGGACTGGCAAAGTGGGCGCCCCGACGTATTTTGGCCGCAATTGCTGGGCATGGGGAATTTGGGTGAGTCCGGCAGTTACGTTGAGTTATCTTCCTTGCATGCTTTGTTGTCTGAAGCGAAGCGCATGCATCATTGTGTGCCGTCTTACATTGAGCGTTGCATGGATGGCGATGTGTGCATGTTTCACTTGCAACTCAAGGGCCCAGTGCCACAGCGGGCAACCCTGGAGCTTAGGCGTTGTGGCGCGAAGGGCTGGGCAGTGAGCCAACTCAAGGGCCCCTGCAATGCGCCTGTTACACCTGCCATGGCGCGTCTAGCGCAAACGCTGCTTGCCCGCCTAGCTTGACTGCAGCCGTTTGAGGAAGTTTGCAATTTCAACCACCTCTTCGCCACACACGGAGTGAGCCATGGGGTAGGTGTGCCAGGCCACTTGTATGCCTTTTGCCTTCAGCAGGTTCACGGCCTTTTCTCCACGCTCCATCAAAACAATGTTGTCCTGGCTGCCGTGGGCGGCAAGCACAGGTAGTTTCAAATTGGCTGGGTTGAGTTCTGCGTCCAGGGAGTTGTCGCAGGGCAGGTAGGTGGACA
>DASUEC010000091.1:0-3952 GCA_036275255.1 Limnobacter sp.
TGAAGACGCACGGTGTGGCCTTTCATGTGAAGTGGATCTGCGCTTAGCCGGTAGCAAAGCACTTCGGTCAATGTGCGTTTGCTTTCTGCGTCGGCCAGCAGCTCGTACAAGTCAGCCCACGCGCTGCGGTGCTGTGCAAAATCCTCCCGCTGTTGGGCGACAAACCAGGGGAAGTGCTGGCCTCGCCAGCCAGGGTGGGCCAGCAGGTCACTCACATGCAGGCGCTGGGCGATGTTGGCTTGTGTGAGCGCATGGTTCGCATCCACGGGTGCAATGGAGGTGGCGCAGTTGAGCACCCAGGCGTTTTGGGGCACGGCGTGCATGGGCAATACGGGCAGGTCGCACCAGCTGGAAGGTGCTCCGGGACTGTCGTCAATCACACCCTGGATTGGCAAGGCTTGCGCAAGCTGTTGCGCATCGGCATTGCGCCCCATCAGGTAGCGTGGCAGCTTGACCGACGGGTTGATGAACAAGTCCACCCGCGCATGCATTCGGATTTGCAGGGCCTTGTCGGCAGCGCACAAAAACGCGTCGGCACTTGGCGTGGGTTGTTGCAGGTGGGCTTTTGCTGGATTGGTGGCTGTGTGGGTCATGGCGTGTTTATCGAAAACAGGGTTCTGGAAATGGCACGCAAGGCCAAGTGTTTTAATTCATCGTGGTTGTTTGCCTGCGCAAACAGGACTGCGATGCGTCCTTTGGGTGCTGGGCCAAGGGCATCGCCCGTGCTGGCCACCGGCACCCAGCGCTCAATTTGCAGCGGCACTTCAAAACGCAGGTGGTGCAGGCTGGTGGCTTGTGGCACGGTCAAGGTGTGCCGCAGGATGTGGCGCGCAGGGCGGTTGGTGGGTGTGGTGTGCACGGGCATGTTCAGGTGTGGTGCCAGGTATTGCGCCACATAGCCTTCACCCACGCTCAGTTCGATCAGCTGGCTGTACAGGTCGCCTGGGCAGCGGCGGGTCAGTTCGATCAGCCAGCACCGTGCACCATCCCACATGAACTGTGTGTGCAGCAGGCCATCGCCCAATTGCAAGTGCTGGGCCAGGCGCTCAAGCTCAAGCTCGAGCCGGGCCAGGGCCGCAGGGGGAATGTCTGCCGGGGCCAGGTGGCTGGTGTCTACAGCATGGGGATGTGCCACGCAATGTTCAATCACCACATGGGCTTGCACGATGCGTTGTTCCCTTAAAAAGGCAGAGTGGCTGTAAAGCTGCCCTTCAATCCAGTCTTCCACCAAGGCCTGGCCTGTGGTGCTGCATGCGCGTGCTGTTTGCAGCGCATGCTCAATGCGCGTGGCGGTGGGCTCCCGCAGCACCGTGATGCCCTGGCCGCTGAAGGCATCCACAGGTTTTACGATCACCGGTGCTCGGGGCACAGGGTCTTTGGCCTTGTGCAGCTTGGGGCTGCTCAAATCCAGCTGGCGTGCACATTGACGGAACAGTTTTTTGTCGTTGATTTGCAGCGTCTGTGCAAGTGAGTCCACCCCGTCGTAGCGAGGATGGCCTGTGGCTGCTTTGGCTTGTGCGCAGCTCAGGTAGGCGCGGTCGTTGCAGCCAGGCACCACGTGATCAATCTCCAGCTCTTCAGCCAGTTGCGCAAGGCTTTGAGCATTGGCGTAGTTCACGGCATGGTGCTTGGGCATGGATTTGGCCAGCGCATCGTTCGGATTGCCGCCGCACAGGTGCACGTCGTGGCCCTGCGCCTGCAGGGCCGCATGCAAGGGCCCTGCAGAAAAATTGGTGTCGACCAGCAACACCTTAGCCAAGGCTTGCCTCGCGAATCAGTTCACAAATGCTCTCCACCTCATGGTCGGCCAGGTTGGGGTAGATGGGCAGGCAAAGCACTTCGCTGGCGGCGCGTTCGGCCATGGGCAGCTTGGCTGGATTGGCCGAGGGCAGGCCCCGGTACATGGGCATGCTGCTGATGAGTGGATAAAAATAGCGGCGACCATTGACGCCATGTGCTCTCAGGTGCTCGTAGAGTGCATCCCGCGACATGGCAAATTCCGGCTTCACATACACGGCCAGGTAGGCGCCATTCCATTGGATGTCTTTGGGAATGTGCATGAGCGCCAGGCCTGGAATGTCTTCGAGCAGCACTTTGTACATGTGATAGATGGCCAGCCTGCGCGCCACTGCGGCGTCCACATGCTGCAATTGGAGCAAGCCCATGGCGGCGTTGATTTCACTCATTTTGCCGTTGATGCCTGGGGCCATCACGGTGACCTCGTCGGCAAATCCAAAATTTTTGAGGTAATCGATGCGCTGTTTGGTTTTGGCGTCTTTGCAGACGATGGCCCCGCCTTCGAAGGTGTTGAACACCTTGGTGGCATGCAGGCTGAGCACTGAGAGGTCGCCTGCGTTGAGCACACTGCCTTGGGCGTTGCGCACGCCGAAGGCGTGGGCTGCGTCATAAATCACTTTCAAGCCATACACATCGGCAATTTTTTGAATCCGTTCCATGGCCGCTGGCACGCCGTAACAGTGCACTGGCAAAATGGCTGTGGTTTGTGGCGTGATGGCTTCTTCAATGCGGGCTGGGTCCAGGTTTTGGGTCAGGGGATCCACATCCACAAACACGGGTTGCAGGTTGTTCCACAGCAAGGAATGGCTGGTGCACACAAACGAGTAGGGCGTTGTAATCACTTCCCCCTGAATGCGCAGGGCTTTGAGGGCGGTCATCAAGGCCAGTGTGCCGTTGGCAAACAGGGAAATGTAGGGCACCCCGAGGTGCTTGCACAGCGCGTCTTCCAGCTGCTGGTGGAACGGCCCGTTGTTGGTCAGGGTTTTGCTCTCCCAGATTTTTTCCAGGTAGGGTAAAAATTCTTCCAGCGGCGGCAGCGTGGGCTGCGTCACATAAATGGGCTTGAGTTCGGTTTGGGTGTCCACGGGTGCTCCCTGGGGCATTGCACCCCCAAATTATCTGGAATGCAGGCCCGGCCCCATCGCTTGAACACCCGCCTTTATTCCCGGCATTCAATGATTTAGCCTATCCTTGTTTGTTATAGTGCGGGCTTGCAAATTATCTGGGAGCGGGGCATGGCAAGCGCAGGCGGTGGCATTGGGTGGCTGGAAGCCGCTCTGTTGGGCCTTATCCAGGGCCTCACCGAGTTTTTGCCCATCTCTTCAAGTGCGCATTTGCGCATCATTGGACCGTTGCTGCCTTCGGGCATGGACCCTGGCGCTGCCTTCACAGCCATCACCCAATTGGGTACCGAGCTGGCTGTTCTGGTTTATTTCCGCCATGACATTGCCCGAATTTTCCTCGCATGGTGCGGCTCATTCAAACGCAATGCGCCATTCAATCCCGATGCGCGCATGGGTTGGCTGGTGATTTGGGGCACATTGCCGATTGCGGTGTTGGGCCTGTTGTTTCAGGACCTGATTGAAACCCACCTGCGCAACCTGTACCTGACGGCGGTGATGCTGATTGTGTTTGGCCTCATTCTGGGGTGGGCCGACAAAACCGGGCGCAGGCAAGTGGAGCTGAAAGACATGAGCTGGCGCGATGGCATTGTGTTCGGTTTTGCCCAGGCCTTGGCGCTCATCCCCGGCGTAAGCCGGTCTGGCGGAACCATCACCGCCGGTTTGCTCATGGGCTATACCCGCGAGGCGGCGGCCCGCTATTCCTTCTTGCTGGCGGTGCCTGCGGTGTTTGCCTCTGGCTTTTATCAGCTCTACAAAAGCTGGGGTGTGGCTGGCCCGGTGAGCCCGGCCAACACGGCCCTGGCCACGGTGATTGCCTTTTTTGTGGGCTACGCCGTGATTGTGTGGTTTTTGAAAATTGTCAGCTCCCGCGGCTATGGCCTGTTTGTGGTTTACCGGGTTGCCTTGGGCGTGCTGGTGCTGGGCTTGCTGGCTGCTGGGGTTTTGCAGCCCTTGTGAGGGGCGGGCCAACCCGCCAATCCACCTGCCATGTAATCAAAAAACAGTCGCCGCATGGCCAGCGGTGCGGGCTC
>DASUEC010000092.1:0-5004 GCA_036275255.1 Limnobacter sp.
GGCCAGTTGATCAAGCGCGGGCAGACGATCGCGGAGGTTGGCTCCACCGGGCGCTCGACCGGGCCGCATCTGCATTTTGAAGTTCGTGTGGACGGTGTTGCCCAAGATCCCACCAAGTTCCTGGAAAAACACGGAATGCCCCGCCCTGGTCCCTCCACCGTGGCCGCCCTGAACGGCTTACTCGCGGAAAACACCGCCGTCCTGCTTGACTAAGCGCGGCGTGCTAAACTTCTAGGCTGATTTTGGAACCGGCTGGGCTTTCTGGCTGGTCGAGTAGCAGGCCCCCAGCGGGTCGATTCAGCCGACATTATGATCACAGACACACTCAAGAAGCTTTTTGGCAGCCGCAACGACCGCCTGCTGAAAACCTATCGCAAGACTGTTGTACGCATCAACGCTTTGGAGGATGCCCTCAAGGGTTTGTCCGACGAAGCGCTCAAGGCAAAAACCCACGAGTTTAAAGAGCGGCTGGCCAAAGGTGCCACCCTGGATGATTTGTTGCCTGAGGCATTTGCAGTGGTTCGCGAGGCCAGCGTGCGGGTGTTTGGCATGCGGCATTTTGACGTGCAGCTCATTGGCGGCATGGCGCTGCACGAAGGTAAAATTTCCGAAATGCGCACGGGCGAGGGCAAGACGCTTGTTGCAACACTGCCTGCTTACCTCAATGCACTGGCTGGCCACGGCGTGCACGTCATCACCGTGAACGATTATCTGGCATCACGCGATGCCAGTTGGATGGGCAAGCTTTACGGATTTTTGGGTTTGAGCGTAGGCTGCAACCTGTCCCGCATGCCGCATGACCAGAAGCAGGCGGCTTACGCAGCGGACATCACCTACGGCACCAACAACGAGTTTGGTTTCGATTACCTGCGTGACAACATGGTTTACAGCGTTGGCGAGCGGGTGCAGCGTGGCTTGAATTACGCGATCGTGGACGAAGTGGACTCCATCCTCATTGACGAGGCCCGCACCCCCCTGATCATTTCTGGGCAGGCCGACGACCACACCGAGTTGTATCGCAAACTGGACAGCCTGCCAAAAATGTTGACCCGCATGGCCGAAGAGCAGCGTCCAGGCGAACCCGAGGTGCCAGGTGATTTTTATGTGGATGAAAAGGGTCACCAGATTCAGTTGAGTGAGGCGGGGCACGAGAAGGCCGAACAAATCTTGACCCAAATGGGCTTGCTCGCCGAAGGGGCGAGTTTGTACGACGCGGCCAACATCTCCCTGATGCACCATGTGATGGCCGCCTTGCGAGCGCACAACCTGTTCCACAAAGACCAGCACTACGTGGTGCAAAACGGCGAAGTCATCATTGTGGATGAGTTCACCGGGCGCTTGATGCCCGGCCGCCGTTGGTCCGACGGTTTGCATCAGGCGGTGGAGGCCAAAGAGGGGGCTCGCATTCAGGCCGAAAACCAGACCCTTGCATCGATTACATTCCAGAATTATTTCCGGATGTACAAAAAGCTGTCTGGCATGACCGGCACTGCCGACACCGAGGCGTTTGAGTTTCAGTCGATTTACGGCCTTGAAACAGTGATTATTCCCACGCACCGTCCAGTTCAGCGCAAAGACGCGCAGGACAAGATCTACAAAAGCGCGCGCGAGAAATACAACGCCATTCTGGAAGACATCAAAGATTGCTACGAGCGCGGTCAGCCTGTGTTGGTGGGCACGACATCCATTGAAAATTCGGAGTTGATCGCCAGTTTCCTGCAAAAAGAAAAGTTGCCCCACAACGTATTGAATGCCAAGCAACACGAGCGTGAGGCAGAGATTGTGGCCCAAGCCGGTCGCCCCAAAGCCATCACCATTGCCACCAACATGGCTGGCCGTGGAACAGACATTGTGTTGGGTGGCAACCTGGAGCGCGAGTTGGCGGCCATCGAGGCCGACGGTGCGCTGGACGAGGCAGGCAAGCAGGCGGCCAAAGACAAAGCGCGTGCCGAATGGAAAGTGCGCAACGAGGCCGTGCTGGCTGCCGGGGGCTTGCACATCATCGGTTGTGAGCGGCATGAAAGCCGACGCATCGACAACCAGCTTCGAGGCCGTGCGGGTCGCCAGGGTGATGCGGGTTCATCGCGCTTCTATTTGTCCATGGAAGACCAGTTGCTGCGCATTTTTGCCGGTGACCGGGTGCGGGCCATCATGGAACGTCTGAAGTTGCCTGAAGGGGAGGCGATTGAAGCGGGCATTGTGTCCCGATCGATTGAATCTGCACAGCGCAAGGTGGAGGGCCGCAACTTCGACATTCGCAAGCAACTGCTTGAATATGATGACGTGGCCAACGAGCAGCGCAAGATCATTTACACCCAACGCAATGAAATCCTGGAGTCTGCTGAAGTCAGTGACACCGTCAATAACTTGCGCCACGGTGCCCTGGAAAACCTTTTCAGGGAATTTGTGCCCGAAGAGTCGGTGGAGGAGCAGTGGGATCTGGAAGGGCTCGAAAACGCGCTCGTTCGGGATTATCAGCTGCAGGCGCCTGTCAAGCAGTGGCTGGAGCAAGAGCCAAACAGCAGCGATGAGGATTTCCTGAAACGCATCCTGGCCATGGCCGACGAGGTTTACAAGGCCAAGGTGACCATGGTCGGGGCCGAGTCTTTTGCAAAGTTTGAGAAGACATTGCTTCTTCAAAGCGTGGATACCCATTGGCGCGAACATCTGGCTGCGCTTGACTATCTTCGTCAAGGTATTCATTTGCGCGGTTATGCGCAAAAAAATCCCAAGCAGGAATACAAGCGGGAGGCCTTCGAACTGTTTGGTGCGCTGCTCAACCGCGTGCGCGATGAGGTGGCCAAGGTTTTGTTGACGGTGCGTGTCCAGTCGGCTGAACAGGTTCAGGAAGTGGAGCATCAGTTGGAAGAAAAGGCTGCTCACCTGGAGAACATCCAATACCAGCATCCAGAGGCACAAGCCGATCCCTCCACCATTCCAGAGGCGGCACCCGTGGCCTCCGCGGCACCAGCCAATGCCCCTCGCCGGGTCAGTGACAAGGTTGGGCGCAATGACCCCTGTCCATGCGGCTCGGGGAAAAAATACAAACAATGTCACGGCAAGATTGCCTGACCCGATCACCTACAGGAGCATGAACCCATGCCAGTCAATTTGACGGTGCCAGCAGTCGACTCTCTCTACCCCGTGGCCGGTGTTGAAATGGGGTATGCCATGGCTCAGATTCGCAAGCCAAACCGGAAGGACGTTTTGGTGGTGCGCATCTCTGAAGGTTCAAGCGTGGCGGGGGTTTTTACAAAGAACCGGTTTTGTGCCGCGCCTGTGCAGGTTTGCCAGGCGCATCTAAAGGCAGGCAAGGGCATTCGTGCCTTGGTGGTGAATACGGGCTGTGCCAATGCAGGCACTGGCGAGCGGGGCCTTGCGGATGCGCGCGCCACCACAGCCAAAGTGGCGGAGTTGCTCAATCTCGCGCCAGAGCAGGTGCTTGTTTTTTCAACCGGGGTCATTCTCGAAAATCTGCCCATGGATCGCCTCTTGTCCGGGATAGACCAAGCCGTCGCTGGCTTGGGTCAGGCCTCTTGGCTTGATGCAGCCACTTCCATCATGACCACGGACACCTTGCCCAAGGCAAGCAGCCGCAAACTGCCAATCGGGCGGGGTGAAATAACGATCAGTGGTGTGTCAAAAGGCGCGGGCATGATTCGCCCGAACATGGCCACCATGCTGGGCTTTCTGTGCACCGATGCGCGGATTGCGCCCGAGGTGCTGAACCGCTGGACCAAGGCATGCGCCGACGCATCGTTCAATCGCATCACGATCGACGGCGACACGTCCACGAATGACAGTTTTGTGATCATGGCCACAGGCCGTAGTGATGCGGTGGATATTCAGACCGGCAATGAGCCAGAGGCTGTGAGTTTGTTTGAGGCACTCAAGGCAGAGTCGATTGCACTGGCTCAGGCGATTGTGCGTGATGGGGAGGGTGCCACCAAATTCATCACGGTCGAGGTTCTTCAGGCGCTCAGTGAGGATGAGGCCCTCAAAGTGGCTTATGCGATTGCGCATTCCCCTTTGGTGAAAACCGCTTTTTTTGCCTCTGACCCCAACCTGGGACGCATTCTCGCTGCGGTTGGCTATGCGGGGATTGATGACCTGGACCAGACGAGCATTCAGCTTTATCTTGGCGATGTCCATGTGGCGCTCAATGGTGGTCGCCATCCCGATTACAGGGAAGAGCAGGGGCAGGCGGTGATGAATCAAAGCGAAATCACCGTGCGAGTGCTGTTGGGGCGGGGCCAGGTGTCCACCACCGTGTGGACAACCGATTTCTCCCACGATTATGTGTCCATCAATGCGGATTACCGCAGCTAGAAATCCAGGGCGCGCTTCGGCATGAGTACCCAGCAAAACGACACCCGAGCCATTCTGGAGCAGCTTTCCCGAATTGCACAGGCGCTAGAGCAGGGCGTCATGAAGCCCCCCACCAACTGGGGGGCATCAACCGCTTTCCGTTTGCATCACCGAGCCGGCCAGCTCAGGCTTGAGCCTGTCAAAACGGTGGAGTCTCTGGATGCTGCGGTGTTGAAGAACATTGAGCCGCAATTGGCCAAGGTTGATCAAAACACCTGTCAGTTTGTGAAAGGCTTGCCAGCCAACAATGTGCTGCTCACAGGCGCACGCGGCACCGGTAAATCCAGCCTGGTGCGTGCCATGTTGACCCGTTACGCGCCCCAAGGCCTTCGGCTGATCGAGGTGGATAAAACCGACCTGCTTTATTTGCAGGATGTGGTGGACCTGGTCAGCGGTCGCCCGGAGCGTTTTCTCGTTTTTTGTGACGACCTGTCTTTTGAAGAGGGTGAGCCGGGTTACAAGGCCCTCAAGAGCGTGCTCGATGGGTCGATTGCTGGAACTTCCGACAATGTCCTGATTTACGCGACGTCCAATCGCCGCCATTTGTTGCCTCAGTTGATGAAGGACAACTTGCAGACCCAGCATCTGGACAATGGTGAAGTTCGTCCTGCCGAAGGCATTGAAGAAAAGGTTTCT
>DASUEC010000093.1:0-2268 GCA_036275255.1 Limnobacter sp.
GCCGACATGTTTGTAATGCGCCACTCCGAGAGTGGAGCCCCCACCTTTTTGGCACAGCACCTGAACCGCGTCGCGGGTGGTGGTATTCATGTCATCAATGCGGGCGATGGGCGGCACGCCCACCCCACCCAGGCCCTGCTGGACATGTACACCATTCGCCACTACAAGCACGATTTCACCAAGCTGCGTGTGGCCATTGTTGGCGACATTCTTCACAGCCGGGTGGCCCGCTCTGACATTCATGCCCTGACCACGCTCGGTGTGCCCGAGGTGCGCGCAGTGGGCCCCCGAACCTTGCTGCCCAGCCATCTTGAGAGCATGGGTGTGCGGGTGTGCCACGACCTGGTGGAGGGCATCCGCGATTGCGATGTGATCATCATGTTGCGTTTGCAGAAAGAGCGCATGACTGGTGCGCTTATTCCTTCTGCGCAAGAGTATTTCAAGCACTTTGGCCTCACCGAAGAAAAATTGAAGATGGCCAAACCCGACGCCATTGTGATGCACCCCGGCCCCATGAATCGTGGTGTTGAAATTGACTCTGCCGTGGCCGATGGTCCGCAGAGCGTGATTTTGAACCAGGTGACGTTTGGCATCGCTGTGCGCATGGCGGTGATGAGCATTTTGGCTTCCAGCAGAGCCACAGGCAGTTAAGGCACCCGAGAGAAAGGACGAACAATGCGAGTGTTGATTTCAGGCGGACGAGTGATAGACCCCAGCATCGGTGCCGACGGTGTGATGGATGTGGCCGTGGCTGCGGGCCGCGTCGTGGCGGTTGCGCCCAAAGGGGAAATACCCGCCGATTTTGCCGCAGGCCGTGTGATTGATGCCAGTGGTCTGTGGGTATTGCCTGGTTTGGTGGATCTGTCTGCACGCCTGCGCGAACCCGGTTATGAGTACCGGGCCACGCTGGAAAGTGAAATGGAAGCCGCGATGGCCGGAGGGGTGACCTCGCTGGTGTGCCCGCCAGACACCGACCCGGTGTTGGATGAACCGGGCCTGATTGAAATGCTGAAGTTCAAGGCCCGGCAATTGAACCTCGCCAAGGTGTATCCCCTGGGAGCGCTCACCACGGGCCTGAAAGGCGAAACCCTCACCGAGATGGCTGAGTTGAATGAGGCTGGCTGCGTGGGCTTTGGCCAGGCCGAGCAACCCATTGGCGATTTGCGTGTGTTGTTGCAGGCCATGAAGTACGCACGAAACTTCAGCTTCACAGTGTTTTTGCGCCCCAATGAGCCCAATTTGAGCCGCGGTGGTGTGGCACATGCCGGGGCTTATGCCTCTCGCATGGGTTTGAGCGGTGTGCCCGTGATGGCAGAGACCATCGCCATGGAGTCTTACTTTGAACTGGTTCGCAACACTGGCACAGCCATGCACATTTGCCGCGTGAGCTCTGCCAAAGGGGTGGAATTGGTGCGGCAGGCCAAGAAGGAAGGTTTGCCGGTGACCTGCGATGTGAGTGTGCACCATGTGCACCTCACCGACATGGACATTGGATTCTTTGATCCCAATGCGCATTTGGTGCCACCGCTGCGCGAGCAACGCGATCGGGACGCCATTCGCGCAGGCTTGCTGGACGGAACCATCGACGCCATTTGCTCTGACCACACCCCCGTGGATGACGATGCCAAGTTGCTGCCTTTTGCAGAAAGCGAAGCAGGGGCCACAGGCTTGGAGCTGTTGTTGACACTCACCGTGAAGTGGATGCGTGAGCAAAACGTGCCGGCCAGCCGAATGGTGGAGTTGCTGTGCAGCAACCCGGCAAGCATCATCAAGGTGCAGGCCGGTGGTTTGCGTCCCGGTATGCCTGCCGATTTGTGCCTGTTCAACCCGGATGTGGACTGGGTGGTGGGGCCAGGCAGCCTGATCAGCCAGGGCAAACACACCCCTTTCAATGGACTGCCCATGCAGGGCAAGGTACAGCTCACCATGGTCAACGGCAATCAGAGTTATTCCACGCTCGAGAAAAGCCGCATCCAGATGTTGGCTGCTTGAGGGTATTTATGCGACAGGTTTGGACAGCGCTGCGTCTGTTTTGCCACCTGCTTTTTGGTTTGGCGATTGCGCTGGCGTTGTGGCCGATGCTGTCGGCCAAGCGCCGCGCCTGCATTGAGCAACGGTTTGCCAGCAAGCTGATGCGAATTTTGAATGTGCGAGTGCAGGTTGAATACCAAAGCCCACTGGCCGATTATGCGGTGCATGGCCCTTGTCTGCTATACAGCAACCACGTGTCCTGGCTCGATATATTTGCATTCAATGCCGTGTGCCCGG
>DASUEC010000094.1:0-7898 GCA_036275255.1 Limnobacter sp.
AGGGTGAACAGGTAGAAGGCACCCTCCTTTTCTACACCGGCGTTGATGGCCTTGAGCCGCGCTCCAAACCTGGCCTGCACGGCGTCGCGCAGCAAATAGCGCGCACCCAGAAATGCAAGCGTGGCCCCCAGCGTGGACGCAAACGACACAATCACCAAGCCCTGCAACAAGCCGAACAGTGCACCACCAGCGAGGGTCATGACGGCTGCACCGGGAATGGAAAACGCCGTGACCACCACATAGGCTGCAAAATAAACACCAATCACCAGCCAGGGCGATTCGGCCTGGAATGCGCGAAAGTCTGCCAGGCTGGCTTTTAGACTTTCGAGCGTGAGCAAGGTGTGCAAATCGAAAGCGAACGTGGTCACCACGGCGGCAAGCAAGAGGAGCAAAACAATTTTTTTCATGGTTTACCGTGGGGTCTGGAGAGGAATGAAGTGCACACGACAGGTATTCGCAAAGCGCTGGTGAAAAGTTACGTCTGCCCAGTGTAGGGCAGAATCCGCAGCAACGCATGCGCATGGATTTCTGTAGAAGTTGTTCAAAAGTTTGCAATCCGGGCAGCTTCACCGGGTAATACACTGAAGGTGTTACAGGAGAATGTGATGCGCACACGGATCGAGTCGCTTTTTATCAGCCATGGTGCACCCACTTTTGCGCAGCAACCGGGCGCACCCGGACGTGCTTTGGGGGAAGTTGGGCAAGCCTTGCTGGCCCAGGGCACGCGGGCATTGATTGTGTTAAGCCCACACTGGCGCACGGAGAACCTTGCTGTCACCAGCCATGCGTCGCCGGTCATTGTGCATGATTTTCATGGGTTTCCTGCAGCGCTTTATGCCCTGAGCCCCGAGATCCCAGGTGCCCCTGAGCTGGCAGCCCAATTGGCGCGGGCCTTGCGGGGACTTGCCGGCTCTGCCGGGGTGAGTCTTCGGGAGCAACAGGGTTTTGACCATGGTGCGTGGGTGCCCTATTTGCATCTGTTCCCAAATGGCGGCCCACCCATGGTTCAATTGGCGATGCCGGTGGATTGGGATTCACACACCGCATGGAAGGTGGGCACAGTGGTGGGCAATTTCGCGCGTGAGCACGGCGCTGTGGTGGTGGGCAGTGGCAGCCTGACCCACAATTTTGGGGACATGGACCTTCGCCAGCCTGCCGCTTTGGATATTCCAGGCTATGTGCCGGAATTCACGGCTTGGGTCAAGGACGTGTTGCAGCAGGGCCTGTTTGCGGCGCTTGCCGATGCCCCGCGCGATGCGCCGCATTTTGAGCGGGCGCACCCCGATGACGACCATTACCTGCCCCTGCCGTTTGCTGCAGCCGCCGCTGGCCCGCAAGCGAGCGCCAGCGCCCTGCCCGAGGAGGTTCGCTACCGCGCCTTGTCCATGCAAAGCGTGGTGTTTGGATAAGCTGGCAATGTGCCATCGTCCAAGGCTTTCTGGAGCGACTCTCGCCCCCTGCTCCACAGCGTGATGGTTGCCGGTGTGCCCACCGCAACCGGCACAGTGTCGGTTTGTGTGGCAATGGCCTGCATCAAATCGTCTTGCTTGACCCACACCCACTGGCTGCGCTCAATGTCCACACACGCGCGGGGACTGGCGATGTCTTCGGGGGATTTGTAGGCGACCTCGGCGGCATACAAGTGAAAGGGAACCCCTGGCGACACGGAGGGGCCAGCCACAACAAGGGTGTTCAGTTCTTCTTCGGCGTAGGCACAATTGGACTCTTCACGGAACTCGCGCAAGGCGGTTTGCACCGGGGTTTCATTGCCCTGGGCTCCACCACCGAGCGTGGCCCAGGCGCGGCGCGCCGGGTGGGGATCAAATGCGAGCAAAAAGTGAGGCACGCCAGCATGGCATGCATACGCCGCCAGCCCGGCTGGCGGCCCCGCAGCTGGGCTGCTGCAGGCAACCAGAAACAACACTGCGGCAAAGCGGGCAACACGTTTGGTGGTCTTGAAGCGATGGGCAAACAGCTTGACAGTCATGGCGGGCAACCGCGGTTGGCGAACACCTCACGATTGTAGCCCCCCGCAAGACCTGCCAGCGTGGCTTAGGCTCCCATCCAGCCCAGGGCCAGTGCAGTAAGCACCGTGGACACGCCGCTGGCGTAGAGGGTGGTGATTTTGCCTGTCATTTTTACACTCTCCGGAATCATTTCGTTGAACACCACAAAGGCCATGGCCCCAGCAGCAAAGGCCATGGCGGCCGGGGTACCCATGGGCCAGCCCTCAAATGCAATCACGCCCAAGACCGCCCCCACCGGCTCGACCAACCCTGTGGTGAAGGCAGCAAGGGCTGCAAGCGATTTGTGCACACCGATGCTCCACAAGGCGGTGGCGACGATCAGGCCCTCGGGTATGTTTTGCAGGCCAATGGACAAGGCGGCCCCGTTGCTGGCTGCCTCGCCTGCCCCAGCGCTGGCCCCCACGGCAAAACCTTCGGGCAGGTTGTGCAGGCCGATGGCGATGGTCATCAGCAGCGCGAGGCGGATGCGGTCGCGGCCTGCCTGCTGCTCAGGCACGGCCACTGGGTGGGCATGCGGCAGGGTGTGATCCACCATGCCCATCAAGCCGTAGCCAACTGCTGCTGCAAACAGAGCCACCGCCATGGCGCCCTGGGTTTGAATGGCAGGCAAAAAGAGGGAGATAACCGCTGCTGCTGCCATCATGCCGCTGGCCAAAGCAATGAACAGGCCCAGGCCTTTGTCGTCGATTTTCCTGATGACCAGCAAGGCCGTGCCGCCCAAGCCTGTGGCTGCTCCTGCCATGGCGGACAACTCCACGGCACGGAGTTTTGCGGGACCGGCTGCAATCTGCTGCAATGCCTGCCAAAGGCTGGGAAGGCCCTGGGTGATTAACAGGCAAAGGCCGGTGAAACAGATCAGCAGACCCAGCAGGGCGCGGGTGGTGCGCAAGAGGTCGAAGCCGCGCGGTCCGGCAGCGTTCAGGCCAACAATACGGGTCATGCTTTGAATGCTCATGGTGTGCTCCTGCACAGCGGGATACTCAACATGAATCATTCTGCCCAGCGCGCAACCATTCGTCCAACAGATTAAATTAAATTATTTAATCGGATTATCCGATAACTAATTCAGACGAGAGCACAGGTGCGAAAACCTGAAAACACATCGCAGCGGTCGGGCTGGAAGTAATTGCGGTACTTGGGGTGAACCATCTCTGCGGATGTGGCCCAGCTGGCTCCTTTGAGCACTTTGCGGTCGTGGAACCAAGGCTGGGAATAATCTTCGTAGGGGTGAATTTCAAAGCCCGGGAAGGGCAGAAAAGTGTCTGCGGTCCATTCCCACACCCACCCCCAGTGCATGTCCGCTTGGGTGTGCGCAGCGTACTCCCATTCGGCCTCGGTGGGCAGCCTGCGGCCTGCCCATTTGCAATAGGCCTGGGCATCGGTCCAGCTGAGGTTCTGGGCTGGCAAATTCAGGTCGAGGGCCTGGGTGTGCCCAAACGCATGCTGGTGCCATACACCTTGCACCTGCGCGATGCCCGCTGGCAGGGGGTGGCCGGTGTCCAAGACGAAGGCCAGGTATTGCCGCCAACTCACAGGGGCCGCATCGATTTCAAAATCTGCCACATTCACGGTGTGGGCTTGCATTTCATTGTCGAAAGCGAATCCGGGGCCTTGCCAACCCAGGGTCCAGCGGGCACCCGGAACTCGAAGCGCACCGCTCGCAGCGGTGGGTGATGCTGCACCACGTCCGGCCCAAATTGCCGACAGGGGAATGTCGAGCTGCTTGGCCATGAAAACCGCGGCTTCGTTGTGCATTTGCTCGTGCAGCAGGCTGAGACGAAAGAAATACAGCAACTGGTCTTGCAGGTGAGGTGCCACCCGGCACTGGGCTTCGGCCTGGGCGAGCAGAGTGAGTGTGTCGCGCAGAGAGGCTTCCAGGTAGGCCCGCGTGCCGGCGAGGTCGGGCAGGCCGATGCTCCAACGCAAGTCGTGGGCAATGATGCTGGAATTCAGGCGCAAATCGGCGTTGGGCAGGCGGGAAGGCAACCGCTCCAGCGCTCGCGGACAATGAAGGCCACTGGCCCAATCGGGGTTGCGCGCCAGCCACCAATCCTGAAACCATGCCACATGGCAAAGCTCCCAAAGGGGTGGATTCAAGCCCGGGCTGCAGGGCACTGTGCAATCGGGCCCCAAGGCCTCTGCGTAGTCTTTGAGCAAACCCAGGGTGCGTGCGCGTGTGCGATTCAAACTGACACGCAAAAACTCGGCATCGCCCGTGCGGGCCTGGGTGGACAATTGGGTGCAAGCGTTCACAACCACACTCGGTGTACTTCGACAATGTGCCCATGTTAAGTCATGTCGGTCAATGATGCGCGGGGCATCGGAAATTCATCACGACTGCCGATCAAGTTTGCACAACTGGTTACACTGTCGAATCATTGGCTCGACGCCAAGCAATCGACTTTTCCGATGACACAACGGTTCCACCAGGCCTCCGCCCTCTCACTCAAACAATTGAGCTACTTGCTGGCTGTGGCAGACACCCTGAATTTCACCAAAGCGGCTGCGCTGTGCTTTGTGACGCAATCGACCCTGTCTGGCGGCATTTCAGAACTTGAACGCCTGCTGGGTGTGCGCCTGCTCGAACGTGACCGCCAACGGGTTGCCCTCACCGGCGTGGGGGCTGAGGTGGTGCAACGGGCTCGAAACATTCTCAGCGCAAGCCATGACCTCATTGCCCTGGCGCAGCAAGCCGCTGACCCGGCCAATGGAACGCTCAAGCTGGGGATGATTCCAACCATCGCGCCTTTTTTGCTCACACATGTGTTGCGCACCTGCCGCAAGCACTTCCCGAACTTGCAGGTCACCGTGCGGGAAAGCCAAACCGGCGTGCTCCTCGAAGAGCTTGAAGACGGCGAGCTTGACGCGGCAGTGCTGGCCCTGCCGGTGAACCTTGGCAGACTCCACGCCCATGTGCTGTTTGATGAGCCCCTGTGCCTGATCGCGCCCAAAGACGACCCCCTGACACGCCAGACCGGGCACAGGCTGACCGACCTCGACGCCAGCAACCGGCTCGTTTTGCTCGAGCGGGGCCATTGCTTGCGGGAGCATTCCCTGTCTGCCTGTGGCACGGGCGCAGACAAAGGAGGCGGCGTGGTGGAAGCCACCAACCTGAGCACCATGGTTCAACTGGTGAGCTCGGGCATGGGATATGCGCTTTTGCCGGAGATGGCGGTGAAGGCCGGCATTTTGAACGGCACAGACGTGGTGCCTGTGGCGCTTGCCACGCCATGGCCCATGCGAACCATTGCGCTGGTGACGCGCAGCAGTCACCCAAAGTCAGAATTTTTGGGAGAGGCGTTCAGCCAGGCCGTGGCCAACTGTCGGGAAGAGTAAAACCCCTTGAACGCCACGCGGGGCTTGCGCATTTCCCCTATACTGGTATGATGAGTTGACCAGAACTCGGGAGCCCCACAATGAATGTTCAAGACCCCGCCATCAGCAAGCAGTCCTTGTCAGAACAGGTGTACGCGAGGCTGCGGGACCGGATTCTGAGCCGCGAGTTGCCCGAGGGCAGTGAACTCCCCTCGGAGCGCCTGTTGGCAGAAACCCTGCAAGTCAACCGCGGTGCTGTGCGCGAGGCCATCAAGCGTCTGCAACAGGCCCGTTTGGTGCGGGTGCGCCACGGGGGCGCCACCCTGGTTGAGAACTTTGAGGCCGAAGCGGGCCTTGAGCTCTTGCCCCATCTCATGGTGAACGCCCTTGGGCAACCCAACCTGGAGCTTGCCAAGGGGATTGTGGCTTTGCGCAAGGCCTTGGCCCCCGTGGTGGCGAGCCATGCAGCCCGCCACGGCACAGCCGAGTTGCATGCCATGCTGGAAAAACTGCTTGAACAAATGCGGCAGGTGGTGACCGACGCTGACAGCGCACAACGGCTGAGTGCCTTGCAACAACTGGCCTTCGACTATTGGCATGCCGTGGTGCAGCACAGCGGCAACATGGTGTTCAAGCTGGCATTCAATTCGATGAACCAGACCTACCGCGCGGCTTGGCATGCACTCACCCACGTGATGGCAGAAGAATTTTGCGATGTTGAAACGCTGGCGCAGTTGGCGCAGGCCTTGAAGGCTGGGGAACACCGCCGCTGCGAGGTGCTTGCACGCCAGCATGTGGAGCTGGGTAGCCGAGCCCTGGACAAAGCATTGAACACCCTCCAAAACCAATAAGCGGGAGACAATTCATGTTGGGAATTCCTTTGGGCCTGCTCACGGCCAATGCTGTGGAATGGGGCATGCACAAGTATGTGCTGCATGGATTGGGCAAAAGGCGGGGCACCTTCTGGGCCTTTCATTTTCATGAACACCACCGCGAAGTGCGGGCGCATGGTTACTACGACCCGAACTACGAACGCTTCCCGCTGGGCATGCATGCGCAAGGCAAAGAGGCCTGGGCCCTGATCGGCAGCGCTGTTGCGGTGGCCCCGCTGTTTCCGGTGGCGCCCTTTTTTGTAGGCACCCTGTGGTACAGCGCAGCCAACTATTACAGGGTTCACAAAAAAAGCCACATGAACCCGGCCTGGGGTGAGCAACGCATACCCTGGCATTTTGACCACCACATGGGCAAACACCCTGGCGCGAACTGGTGCGTGACGCGCCCTTGGTTTGACTACCTCATGGGCACGCGTGTGTTCAGCGATGGCGGTGTGCGGGAGCGCAATGTCTTGGGCTGGGACAATTGTCCACAATGGCTTGCGCAGCGCCTGCCCAAACCCGAGAAACTCGGGCGCTTTGCCGCCACCGTGACATAATCCCCAAGACAACACAGGGAGAAAACAAATGGGGATGCTGTTGCTGCTGATTGGCTTGGTGATGTTTTTGGGCGTGCATGCGTTGCGCATACCTGGTGAGCACTGGCGCGATGCGTTGGTGAGCAAACTGGGCATGGCCCGTTACAAGGGCTTGTACACCCTGGTGGCCATTGCAGGTTTTGTGATCATGGTGGTGGGCTATGGGCAGGCTCGACTGGACCCAGTGTTTGTATGGAATCCGCCGGCAGCCATGCGCCACGTTGCTGCACTGCTGATGCTGTTTTCAATGATTTTGCTGGCGGCCGTTTACGTGCCGGGCAATCACATCAAGGCCAAGCTGCAACACCCCATGACCTTGTCGGTGAAAGTGTGGGCCCTGGCGCATTTGCTGGCCAACGGCACACTGGCAGACCTTGTTTTGTTTGGGGCTTTTTTGGCCTGGGCGGTGCTGGTGTTCAAAAGTGCCCGCAAACGCCCTGGCCGGGCAAGCGAGGTGCCACTGAGCAAAATTGGCACCTTGATGACCGTGGTGGTGGGCGTGCTGGGCTGGCTGGTGTTTGCAGCCTGGCTGCATGTGTACCTCATCGGCATCAGCCCATTTGCACGCTGAACCTTACAAGAAGTAAAACGCTGCCGCCGCCACGGCAGTGGGCAGCAAAGCTCCTCCGAGCAGGCCCAGGGCAGACACTGTCTCGTCGGGAAACTGCCGGCGAAGAAGCGCCAGCCCTGCCGGATTGGGCGCATTGGCAATCACCGTGAGACCGCCACCAGCCACCGCACCCGCCACGAGGGCATAACGGAATCCTTCGGAGGTGCCCTCAATCAAGGAACCCAGGTAGGTGAGCGCCGCATTGTCGGTGATGGCGGTGAGCGCCATGGCGGCCACAAACAACACATCATCGTCCAGACCGCTGACCGCCGGCTGCAGCCACCACTGCTGCATGCCACCGAGCACCACCAATCCTGCGAGAAAGAAAGCAACCAGCAAGCCCTCTTTCAAGAGCAGGCGCGTCTGGAAAGTGTTATAGGCCACGGTGAACCCGAGGAAAAACAGGAACAAGCCCAAGAACACCGCCGGGTGATGGGCGAAGACGACCACACCGAGCAGGAAGAGCAGGTGAATG
>DASUEC010000095.1:0-3059 GCA_036275255.1 Limnobacter sp.
TTCACACCACCTCGCTGGAACTGGGCGGGCTTCAGTTTCAACTCAAGGTCAACAGCATTCAGGAGGGGCCTCGATTGTTCAACTACGGCATCAATGGCGCGTTGGCGTTTTTGCTGTTGATGTTGCTCATCAGCTTCATGATGCTCTGGCGGGATTCCCGCCGTCGTCTGGAGGTGGAGGCCCGGCTTGAAGAAGAAAAGCTCTTCAGGCAATCCATGCAAGACTCCATGGCGGTTGGCTTGCGCGTGTGGGATTTGCAAGGCTTCATCCGCTATGTCAACCCGGCCTTTTGCAACATGGTCGGCTATGGTCCTCAAGAGCTCATTGGGGTGCCTCAGCCGCTTCCGTATTGGCCTGCAAAAAGCAAGGAAGAATACAAAAGGCTGGTGGCCGACGTCATCTCTGGCAACGCGCCGCCTGAAGGTTTTGAGACGATTTACCAGCATAAAAACGGCAAACTGATTGACGTGCTGATTGTTGAGGCGCCGTTGCGGGACGGGCGCGGTGTGCACACCGGCTGGATGAGCTCGGTGATTGACATCACAGACCGAAAACGTTCAGAGGCATTGATTGCCGAACAGCGGGAAAAACTCCAGGCGGCCTCCCGCTTTGCCCTGGTGGGTGAAGTGGCTTCCAACATTGCCCATGAATTGAATCAGCCTTTGGCCACCATGGTGTCTTACGCCCAGGCTGGGATGAATCTCACCCAGCGGGGTGGCAACGTCGAAATGTACGGCCAGCTTTTTGAAAAACTGCGAGACCAGGCGCAGCGTGCGGGCCGGGTGGTGGGCTCGGTACAAAATCTTGTTCGCAAACGCAGGCCCATGCGAGAGCCCGTTCGCGTGCAGGATGTGATTGGTTCCATCCGCTTCATGGTCAATTCCACCGCGGTGTTGCATCAGGTGCGTTTGCATTTCGACATTGAGCATCCAGACATCCAGCTGCACATTGATCGCATCATGGTGGAACAAGCCCTGGTGAATCTGGTTAAAAACGCTTCCGAGGCTTTCAATGCATCTCAGCGGATTCGCAATGTTTGGATCAAGGCCCGGCTGCTTGATCATTCATTCGAATTTTCGGTGCGCGATGACGGCCCGGGTTTAAGCTTGAACAACACCGAGAAAATGTTTGAGGCGCTGGTGTCTACCAAGCCAGATGGCCTGGGCTTGGGGTTGAGCTTGTGCCGGTCTGTGGCTGAAGCGCATGGCGGGCGCCTGAAGGCAGAGCCTGTTGCCACGGGGGGCACCTGCTTTACAATGAATTTGCCGATGGCGGTGAGAGAATCCTTGGAAGGGGAGCAAGTTGGAGCGAACTAGACCCGTGCACGTGTTGTTGCTCGATGATGACAATGACCTGCGAGAGGGCATGAAATGGATGTTTGACACGGTCGACTTGCCCATGACCGGGTTTGCCAGCTTTGAGCAGTTTCGGGCAAGGTTAGACCCCTTGGTACAAAGCGATGCACAGCTTTGTCTGCTTCTCGACTTGCGCATGCCCGACATGTCTGGACTGGAAGTGTTTGAATGGCTCAAGCGAAACGGATACAGCCTCGAAAGGCTGCCCATTATTTTCCTGACCGGCCACGGCGACATTTCCACGGCGGTGGAAGCTGTAAAAAATGGTGCTTTTGATTTTTACGAAAAGCCAACCACCGATGAACGCCTGATTGCCCGAGTCAGGCAAGCCCTCAACAAATCCGCAGATTATCTGGCAAGCCAGGAGGTGTTGAAGCAGTGGTCGGAGCGCATTGACAAACTGTCTCCTCGCGAACGGGAAGTGATGTTTTTGGTGGCGAAAGGCAAACTGAACAAGGTGATTGCCTCGGAGCTCGACATTTCAATGCGAACCGTGGAAGTGCACCGCGCCAATGTGTTTGACAAACTCAAAGTGAGATCTGCGGCAGAGCTGGCCACCCTGCTCAGTCGCTTGAGCGACCGGCTTGGTTTTGATCAGCTCGCCGGGCTGGAATAAATCTCGACGACTTGCGGTGCACGCAAAGACCAGCCAATCAGGGGGCTGGATGTTTCGGGGTGCAATTCAACCACAAACGCTTTGCGGGCCAGCCGGTCGTCTCTGAAAAACGCATGCACAGCCTGCAGGCGCTCATCGGCCTTGGCCAAATCAAACTCTGTGCTGCCCGCGCCGCGATTGGCCGATCGTATGACCAAGGGGCCCACCTCTCCAGATTTCACCCGCGCACTCAAGTCGAGCAAGCGGGCTTTGCAGTCTGGGGGGATCTCTGCGCTCGAATTGGGGAAATGAATGACCAATTCGAGCTGGCGTTGATGGTCTTTGAGCGCCAATTCCGAAGCTGTCGCTTCGGGTTGATCGGTCAAGGCTTGCACGAGGCCTTCATAGAGGTTCAACTGGACTTCAATGCCACAATGCAAGGCGGGGTTCTGGATTTGCAGGATTGCTTGTGGAGGGTTGGCCAGCGCTGCTGTGGTGCCAGCCACAGGCAGCAGTGACATGGCGTGGAGCAGCAGTTTTCGGGCCCGTTTTGCGGTCATGGTGCCTTGGCTCCGCTTTCTTGATCGTGCTGCGGCTTGCCTGGGTTTGGCTCCTCCGGCTTGTCGGGAGGCGCGTGTTGCTCGGCCTGCGCAAAGCTCACCTTGATCTGGTTGGCCAACAAATGGTAAATGGACGCCGGCAGGATTCGTTTGCTGACCTGCGTGGCAATGGCCGATACAAAAATCAGGGGCATCACCAGGTCGTGGTTGTCCACCATTTCCAGCACAATCACAAATGCAGTGATGGGGCAGTGGGTGACGGCAGACAGAACACCCACCATCGCCAGAAGCATCAGTGGTGCAGTTTCCCGATCGGTGAGTTCTGCAAAAAAATGCCCGAATCCCGCGCCAATCGACAGTGTGGGTGAAAACACGCCCCCCGGCGCACCGCTGGCAAAAGACACCACCGTTGCCGCCAATTTGGTCAACCAGAAAAACGGAGAAAGCTCTTCACTTTCCTGCAGAGCGGCCTTGGTTTCTTCATAGCCGGCACCAAAAACCTCGGGCCCAAACACAAGCGCCATCAGCGAGAGCACCAAGCCGCACATG
>DASUEC010000096.1:0-7884 GCA_036275255.1 Limnobacter sp.
TGGCACTGGCCTCCAGCAAATAAGCATTCACTTAGATAGGTAGAACACCATGGAAGTAAGCACCGAATCCCCAAGCGTACTGGTTTTTACAGACGCAGCCGCCGCAAAAGTGCGTGACCTCATTGAAGAGGAAGGCAACCCAAACCTCAAGTTGCGCGTTTTCGTGCAAGGCGGAGGGTGCTCGGGCTTCCAGTACGGCTTCACATTCGATGAAGATGTGAATGAAGACGACACCACCCTGGACAAGGCGGGTGTAACCCTGCTGATCGACTCTATGAGTTTTCAGTACCTGACAGGCGCGGAAATCGATTACAAAGAAGACATCAACGGTGCGCAGTTTGTGATCAAGAACCCCAATGCAACCACAACCTGTGGCTGCGGTTCTTCATTCTCGGTGTAAACGCTACCCGCATTGCAAAACCCACCCTCGGGTGGGTTTTTTGTTTTAAAGGCACTTCAACAGATTGTCTCCGCTGCTGCTGTTTCCTGATTTTGCAATCATTGCCCTGGGCTATTTGCTCAGGCGCTTCTGGTTGCAACCCGCGGCTTGGGTCACCATCGAGAAACTGGTCTACCACGTCCTATTTCCGTGCCTCTTGTTTTTTTCGGTGGTGTCCAGCCAGGTGGACTTTGGGAGCGTGGGCAGTTTTGCCTTGGGCGGCCCGGCGGTGATTGTGGCGGCCTTTGTGCTGGGCTGGTTGGGCAAACCACTCAGCCACATGGGTCGGGTGAATTTTGCATCTGGCCTGCAG
Organism: Limnobacter sp.; assembly: GCA_036275255.1. Classification (GTDB taxonomy): domain Bacteria; phylum Pseudomonadota; class Gammaproteobacteria; order Burkholderiales; family Burkholderiaceae_B; genus Limnobacter. Next base: position 753 of record DASUEC010000096.1, read on the forward strand.
ACCGCATACCGCTTCAACTCTTACATTGGCCTGGCTTTGGTGAGCCGCATGGGCGGTCAATCGGCAGTGGCGAATCTGGCAATTTTGCTGGCCCTGGGCGTGCCCCTGTGCAATGTGCTGGCCGTGGGGAGTATGAGCAAAGGTGGCCGGGCTGCCGCCGTGCTTGAGATCATCAAGAACCCCTTGATCATTGGCACCAGCCTGGGCATCGCCTGCAAATTGCTGGGAATCAGTGTGCCAGAGCCAGCCTTGCTGACCCTGGAACGCCTGGCACAAGCTGCGGTGTCGTTGGGTTTGCTCGCGGTGGGAGCGGGATTGGTTTTTTCGGGACTGAAAGGCCACTGGGCGATTTCGGCATGGTGGCTGCTTATCAAGTTGCTGATCTCCCCTGCCCTGGCCGCCGCTTATGCTCACTGGGTCAACCTGCCACCACAGCAGGCGATGGTGCTGCTGATTTTTTCCGCCATCCCCTCAGCCTCTAGCGCATACATACTGGCAGCGCGAATGGGAGGCAATGCACCCTTGGTCGCCTGTCTCATATCACTCTCCACGGTGGGGGCAGCATTCACGCTGCCTTTGGTGTTTGCTGTGGTTCAGGGCATCAACTGATCAATCTGCCGGCGCAGCCATGGCTCAATGCGGGCGAGCCAATTGCCATCCAGGGGGTCCACCACGGTTTTGTTGGCGGTGGAACGCAGCCAGGTGATTTGCCGTTTGGCAAGTTGGCGGGTGGCTGCAATGCCTTTGGCGATCATGGTGTCGCGGTCGCAGGCGCCGTGCAAATGTTCCCACACCTGCCGGTAGCCAACGCAACGCATTGATGGCATGGATGGCGACAAGACATACTTGTGGCGCAGCTCCACGACTTCCTCGATCAGACCTTCGCTCAGCATGCCAATAAAACGCTGCTCAATGCGCTTGTGCAACACCGCACGGTCAGAAGGTTCGATAGACAGAATTGGCAATTGCGCAGGCACCTGCTGCTCGCGCAGGTGAAAACTCGACAAGGGGCGGCCTGTGAGCCGTTGCACCTCCAGAGCGCGCTGGATGCGCTGGGAGTCATGGGGTTTCAGACGTGCGGCAGTGATGGGATCCAGTTCGGCCAGTCTGGCGTGCAAAGCGGGCCAACCAAGCTCACAGGCCTCCAGCTCCAGCGCGTGGCGAACATCGGGATCGGCAGCGGGCAAATCATCCATGCCACTGACCAAGGCCTTGAAGTACATCATGGTGCCACCCAAGATCACTGGCACCTTGCCCCTGGCGCGAATGTCACGAACAAGCACGGCCGTGTGGGCAAGAAAATCGGCTGCGCTGAAGGTTTCAGAGGGCGTGATGATGTCAACCAGATGGTGGGGCACCATGGCCAACTCCGAGGCCGAGGGTTTGGCGGTGCCAATGTCCATGTCTTTGAAAACCAGGGCTGAATCCAGGCTGATGATCTCGATGGGCAGGCCTCGCTCTGCCATCCACAAGCCAAGCGCTGACTTGCCCGATGCGGTTGGGCCGAGCACGGCAAGCGCTGGAATCCGGAGGTGATCAGGCCAAGCTTGGGTCATTGCCCCCTCAAGAACCATTTGTCCATCTCTGCCATGGTGAAGTGCCGCCAGGTGGGCCTGCCATGATTGCATTGGTCGGAACGCTCGGTGCGTTCCATGGCCCGCAGCAGGGCGTTCATTTCAGGCAAGGTGAGTTTGCGATTTGCACGCACCGCCGTGTGGCAGGCCAGACCGGCCAGCCATTCGTTGCGCTGACGTTCGAGCACATGGGCGGCACCATATTGATGCAGGTCTTCCAGCCATTGCTGCAACAGAGCTGACAGGTCTTGCCCGACCAGCACGGTGGGCACGGCGCGCACAGCGATTTCCTGGGTCGAGATCAGGCTTAGCTTGAAGCCCAGCCGCTCCCAGACCGCACGCCCCTGCTCCACTTCCGGTGCAAGTCTTGGGTCGATTTGGACCAAGAGGGGCACCAGCAATTCTTGGGAGGAGACGGTTTCCCGATTGTCCAACACCTGCTTGAACTGCTCATACAGCACACGTTCGTGTGCTGCGTGCATGTCCACCACCACCATGCCATCGGGACGAAGTGCAAGAATGTAAACACCGTGCACCTGTGCAATCGCCTGCCCCAGGTACTCGTCGGCTGTCGAATTGGGTGCAGGCATTGGGCGAGCAGCCGCATCCAAAACAGCCGATGGTTTGGGTGTGGCCACCATGCGAAGGGCTTGGGTGGCTGGCTCCGTTGCAAGAGGCGCCAAAGGGCGATGGGCTGCGATGTAATCCGCAAGCTCCTCGCGCGCAAAAGGCAGGGCGGCGGTTTTTGCTTGCACCTTTGGATAACTGGATGTGGATGACTGCCCCCGCCAGGACGGGCTGGTCGATACTTGGGGTGTGGGCTCTGACGGCTCGCTGAGCACGGACAACGCGCGCGAGCCGGCCAGCGCCTGGGCGATGCATTGGCGAATCCATTGATGCACGCCACGCGCATTGCGAAAACGAACTTCCGTTTTGGCGGGATGCACATTGACGTCCACTTCGCTGGGCGGCAATTGCAAAAACAAAACAAACACGGGAAATCGGTCACCATGAAGAACATCTTCATAGGCCGACCGCACGGCATGGCCGATGAGCTTGTCTTTAACAAACCGGCCATTCACATAAAAGTACTGCATGTCGCCTTTGCCACGGGCCGCGTCTGGCAAGCCGATGGCGCCATGCAGACGCATGGCGTCGGCCTGAAACTCAATGGGCTTGGAGGCACCATTGGCCAAGGCTTCCAGCAAACTGAAAACACGCTGGCTCCACGCACTGGGCTGCAAGCGCGTGTGCAGTTTGCCATCCCGATAGAGGAGCCAGCTCACCGTCGGGTTGGCCAATGCCATGCGCTTGAGCACATCCAGACATTGATAAAACTCGGTTTGCTCGGTTTTTAAAAACTTGCGGCGGGCCGGTGTGCTGAAGTACAGGGATTGAACATCCACCGTGGTGCCCAGGCCGGCAGATGAGGGCTCGATGACCCAGCCGCCACCGTGGTTGTGGATGGCGTAGGCCGTGGACTGCCCGGCTGGATAGCTGCTCAGCGTGAATTGACTCACCGATGCGATGGAGGCGAGCGCCTCCCCCCGAAAGCCGAGGCTGGCCACATTTTCAAGGTCATCCAGCGACTGGATCTTGGAAGTGGCATGCCGTGTGACTGCCAAGGTCAGCTCGTCTCGCGGAATGCCCTTGCCATTGTCCTGAACACATATGCGCTGGATGCCGCCGCCATCGATGCGAACAGTGATCTCTGTGCTGCCCGCATCCAGGGCGTTTTCCAGAAGCTCTTTCACCACCGAGGCGGGACGATCCACCACCTCGCCAGCTGCAATCTGGCTGATGAGCACGTCGGGCAAAAGGGCAATGGCGCGTTGGTTCATGCTGCCATTATAAGGGGCCTGGCAAACAGCGCCGACCGGGCGCTGTCGTGATTGTCCATTGGTTGAGGTGATGCAGGTTTAGGTGATGCGCGAACGTGCCATGTGTGGGTTGTTGGCAAAATAATTGGCAATGCCTTGTGCAATCGCTTGGGCAATCCGCTTTTGGTGGGCCGGGTCATTGAGCTTGCGCTCTTCGTCCGGGTTGCTGATGAAAGCTGTTTCCACCAAGATGGACGGGATGTCGGGTGCCTTGAGCACAGCAAACCCGGCCTGCTCCACACGCGGCTTGTGCAGCTTGTTGATTTTGCCGATTTTTCCGAGCACGGCATCGCCGAGCTTTAAGCTGTCGTTGATCTGGGCTGTGGTCGACAGGTCCAGCAACACACGGGCAAGCTGGTTGTCGGTGCCACGAATGTTGACCCCCCCGATAAGATCGGACGCATTTTCCTTGTTGGCCAGCCATTTTGCAGCCGTGCTGGTGGCCCCCCGCTCAGACAGTACAAACACCGAGGAACCACTGGCAGTGGGTTTGATGAAAGCGTCGGCGTGAACAGACACAAACAGGTCAGCGTTCACATTGCGTGCCTTTTGCACACGGGTGTTGAGTGGCACAAAAAAATCCCCGTTGCGTGTGAGCATGGCCCGCATGCCGGGCATGGCATCCAGCTCGGCCTTGAGCATCTTGCTGATGGCCAGTACCACGTGTTTTTCGTAGCTGCCCCCCCGGCCGATTGCGCCCGGGTCTTCGCCACCGTGACCCGGGTCAATGGCCACGGTGATCATGCGCTGCTTCATTTGCAAGGCTGGTTGCTCTGAAGCAGCCGACGCAGGTTTGGATGGTGCTGCCGACGATTGAGCGGGGCTTGCATGCTGGCTGGATATTTTGGGGGACTTGCCGTTTGATGGCGCCTCGACCTCGGCCATGCGCAGCGCCCGCGCCAGTTCATCATCGCGGTTGCCAGCGGGCGGGTTTTGACCATCTTGCAGCAGCGCCAGCAATGGGTCGGCTGGGTTCTTGGGATAAAAATCCACCACAAACCTGTTTTTGTATTCTGCCACCGGGTCGATGGTGAATACCTCGGGCTTGACCTCAGTCTTGAGGTCGAACACCAGGCGAACGGTGTTGGCGTCGTACTGCGCAACGCGAATCTGCTGCACATAGGGGTCGTCTGCCTTCAGACGGGCGGTGAGTTCTTTGAGGGTGTTGTCCAGCCGCATGTCCAGCAGGTCGATCACCATGCGCCATGGGTTTTCAACCAGGAAATGCTTGTATTTGATGGCCCCGGCATGTTCCAGGGTGACACGCGTGTATTCATCGGCTGGCCACAAACGAACGTCCACAAAACGGACCTGATCGATGGCCCATGCACCCACGGGCACAAGCTTGAGCAGAAGCCCGGCGCCAGCAGTTTTCAATAGATCACGACGAGAACTCATAGGCTTTGTTTACTTTTCCAAGTGTTGCAACAACCATCGACCGGCGTCGGAGTGAGCAAGCAACTCAAGACGTCTGCCAGAACAACGCTCCTGATAGGCCAGCCGAACACAAACATCAGGCCTTGGCAGAAGTGTTCCTGCTTTTTCAGGCCATTCGACCAGACAAACCGCGTTCTGTAGTTCGAAGTATTCGCGGAATCCGGAGTCAACCCATTCATTCTGATCGAAGAAGCGATAAAAATCAAAATGATAGACAGAAAAATTCAAGAGGTTGTAAGGTTCCACCAACGCATAGCTTGGGCTTTTGATGCTGCCTTGCACACCCAAGCTGCGAAGCATGGCCCGCACAAGGCTCGTTTTTCCTGCGCCAAGCGGGCCCGAGAAATGCACGGCGAGCGGCTTGGGGGCTTCTTCCACAAGGCGGGCAAGCTTTTGCCCTACACTGTGTGTGGCGTTTTCATCGGGCAATTCAATCGCTAGTGTGGTCATGCAAACAGATGTTTTTGAACAGAAAAACTGGGCGCTTTTGCAAGCGCTGGCTCAATCCCAGGGGCTAGACTGCCTCGGAGTGAGCGACACCAACCTGCAAGCCTGCGAACCTCACCTGAAAGCCTGGTTGAACGCAGGCATGCATGGCGAGATGGCTTACATGGCCAAGTATGGCATGGACAGGCTGAATGCGGATTTGTTGCACCCCGGTGCCATCCGGATTGTCTCAGTGCGCGTACCCTATGTTGATCAAACCCAGATGGGGGAAGATGCCCAGGCGTTTTGCGCTCAAACCATGGACCGTGTGCTGGACCCTGGTAGACCTTACATCAGCTTGTACGCGAGGGGCAGAGATTACCACAAGGTGATCCGTCAACGCCTGAAAAAGCTCGCGGACGGCTTGAACAGCGCATTGCTCGAGCAGGGGCAATTTACATTCCGTGTGACCTGCGACAGCGCCCCCACGCCCGAAACCGAGATTGCCCGCAAGGCCGGGCTGGGTTGGCGGGGCAAACACACTTTGCTTATCCATCCCCATGAAGGTTCGCTGTTTTTTTTGGGAGAACTCTTCACCAACCTGCCCTTGCCGGTGAGCAAGCCATTTGAGGAAAACCACTGCGGCCAATGCACCAGGTGTTTGTCGGCTTGCCCAACCGGCGCAATTGTGCAGCCCTATCAAGTGGATGCACGGCTATGCATTTCGTACCTGACGATTGAACATGAGAGTGCGATTCCCTTGGCCTTGCGACCAAAGATAGGCACCCGAATTTATGGATGCGACGATTGCCAACTGGTGTGCCCATGGAACAAATTTGCCAAGCCCGCGCAGTTTGCGGACTTTAATCCCCGGGCGCTGTTTGAGAACCCTGATTGGGCGGGGATGATGCAATGGACTGAAGACGCGTTTTTAAAAAACACCGAAGGAAGCGCCATTCGCAGAATTGGTTATCGGAAATTCAGGCGCAACCTGGCAGTGGCAGCGGGGAACAGCAACGGTGGCCCTGTGGTGTTGCAGGGGCTTGTTCACATGCGGCAAAGCGCCGATGAATTTCTGGCTGAACACATTGACTGGGCTTTGGCGCAACTGAACACCCGCCAACCCAGTAAAAGCAGTGATTAAACCGAAGCAGGCGTGACGATGGTGTGTGCTTCACCCTGCTGGCGCTGGCGTACTCTGCCGATCAGGTAAGGGGTTTCGCCCTCGGCCTTGAGGAGCGCCATGGCTGCGTCCACCTGATCGGCGGGCAACACCACCACCATGCCAATGCCACAGTTGAAGACGCGATTCATCTCGTCAAATGGCACCTGCCCGTTGGCCTGCAGCCACTTGAAGAGGTCGGATTCGGGCCACGCAGCACGATCGAGCTCAGCAGTGAGTTGCTCGGGCAGCACGCGGGGAATGTTTTCGACCAGACCACCGCCGGTGATGTGCGCCAGGGCGTGTACTGGCAAAGCCTTGATGAGCTTGAGCACGGGTTTAACGTACATGCGCGTGGGGGCCATGATGGCCTCTTTGAGAGTGACGCCATCGCAGGGTTGGCTCAAATCTGGTTGGGCACGCTCAAGAATTTTGCGCACCAGGGAATACCCGTTGGAATGGGCGCCGTTGGAGGCCAGGCCAATGATGGCGTCGCCCTCTTTCACTTTGCTGGCATCCAGAATTTCGGACTTTTCAACCACGCCCACCGCAAAGCCAGCCAGGTCGTACTCGCCATCGGGATACATGCCAGGCATCTCGGCCGTTTCACCGCCAATGAGTGCACAGCCCGCCTGCTCACAACCGGTAGCGAT
>DASUEC010000097.1:0-7107 GCA_036275255.1 Limnobacter sp.
ATTTTGCCGTAAAAGCCTGTTGCACGGTGTTGCGAATTTCAAGTACATACTCACCAGGCAAAAACATTCCACCAGCGAGCCCGCCCTGCTCGTTGGAAAACGCGGTCCACCCGACAACATCACCGACCAGATTGCGCAGCCGCCATTGCACTTGATTGGCGCCCGCTTCGAAAGTATTCACTGCATCGAAAACCAAAGCCTGCGGCTGATCCAGACGAAACTTGAATTGCTGAAGAGAATGAATATCTGGCAACACCTCAGACACCAGATCGTTAAAAGACAGGCTTTTGGAAAGCAGACTCTCTTTGCCCAGGTTAATCGTCACATTCGCATTGCCACCAATGTAGTTAAAGCCTTCGGACAACAGGTAATGCATGCCAGTGCGCAAGACCTGGTATGTGGTGCCAACAGCCCCACCAGCAGCCACAGCAAGCGCGTTGCCATGTTCGTCCACAATGCGCCAGCTGGTGGCCATGCTTTGGGTGGTGTTGAGCACCAGGCGATCCCCGGCGCTGGCCTGAAAACGATAACCCAAGGTCGAGTTGCCAGGGGAGCGTGTGACACTTTGAACTTGGCCAAGCCCCAAGTCGCTGAAAAGATTGGGATTGAGCAAGCGAAAACTGTAACTGCCACTGCTGTACAGCCCACCGTTGTTTCTTGCCCCTTTCACCGTGAGCGCATAATTGCCTGCAGGCAAACGATAAACAGGCAGGCTGTTTTGTGCATCGCTGGCATCGATGTGACGCGCATCCACCTCAAGACCGCGAGGCCCGACCAGAGACCACACCGCGCTGCTGCCATTCGCATTCAAAGTATCAAACACGAGGGTGGCGTCTTCGGTCAGTGCGAAACGATAGGTCTTGGTGTCGTTCCAGGCATTGAATGTGCCAGCCACCGTGGTGCCCATCTCGTATTGTTCACCATCGGCCAGTGCTGGCACCTGCTGTGTGCTGACCCGGTTCAAACGTGCACCAAAATCCACTGGGTTGTTATTGCCGATTAAGCCCTCCAACACCAGGGTGTAGCGCCCACCAACCAACAATGAGATATTGGATTTGTTTCGGGCGAACTCCTCACGATCAAAAGTATTTCGGCCATAACGATCCACGAGGCGCCAAACCAATTGACCGCTCACAGTCGATGTGTTTTCTAGCTCAAGCACGTCACCAGGCTGGGATTCAAATTGATAAAGCAGCGACCCACGCCCTGGATTGAGGGTGCCGGACAAATCTTGGCCCAACTCATAGACCAAAGCCTGCGAGGCATCAAGAAACTGAAATGCAAAATCACCCTTGGCAGCACCCACCCCCTCCACCACCAAACGGTACTGGCCGGCACTCAGATTCAACATCGTGCTGCCGCTTACAGTGCCATCCGACTGATCGAAGCGGCGGTTGCTGACGATCTCGCCAGCGGGGCCATAAAGGTCCCAACGAATGTCTGCGCGATTGGACAAAGCGTCAAAAACAAATTGCCCATCAGCACTCAAATCCAGCTTGTACTGTTGTAGTTGCCCGACCTGTTCAATACGGCCATTGATGGGCGTATTCAAAGGCAGATTTTGTGCGCCATGCACCACGCGATTGACACGGAATGAGTAAGCTTGAGGTTGACCTTGCTGTGAAGCTGACCTTGTCTCAAGCGTCAGCGTGTAACGCCCGGAGGCCTCAACCAGCCATGCTGGCAAACTTTGCATCAAACCATCGGCCTGCAAAACAATGCGGCCAAATGGGTCGGCCAGGCGCCAATTGAATGTGGCCCCCAGTTGCTCAAGCCCTTCCACAGACAGAGACTGCCCTGCTTGCACCTCAAAAGAAAAAATTTTGGTGAGATTGGCTTGGCTCAGCGTGCCTTGAACCACCGCATCCAGGGAAATGGGCTGTGCCAACTTGTCGGTGAGCACATTGAACGGGAGCTCACCCAAAGACTCACCATTGGCTCGAACCGACAGGGTGTAGTCGCCTGGCAGCAAAGCAATGAATGCGCGACCACTGATGAGTTGCCCGACATTCTGTGAAAGGTAGTTATAGGGGAAAACTGAACCATTGGGGCCCTTGAGCGTCCACAGAAATTGATTCAAGCGCCCGGAATCTACGAGTGGATTAAGCACCACCTGGGTGAGCTCGCTGACCGAAAAATTGAAATGATGCGCCTGGGTTTTTTGGTTGATGACTGCGTTGGCCTGCTCGCCAAACACCAGTGTGCTGGACTGGTCCTGCACCGCATGCAAGGTAAAATCGTAAGTGACCACTGCGTTGGCACTGGGTATGCCTTCGATCAACAAGAGGTACTCCCCGGCCGCGGCCAGCGGAGCAACTTCGTTGCCGTTGGACAATGGCGTTGGGCCCAAAATCTGCCGACCGAATGGATCGATCAAGCGCCAGGTGGGACTGAAGTTGGAGGCGCTTGCGTCAAAATACAGCCTTTGTTTGGCCTGTGCCTGAAACTTGTACACTGCCGTCTCATTGCCATTGGGTAGCTGGCCCTGAACCGGCTCGTTCAAGGTCAACGGTGTTGCCGCTTCAGCATCAATAATGCGCAGTGCGTAGGCCCCCAAAGCGTCTTGCGTGCCATCTGCAGTGATCTGGTAAGTCCCTGGCTCCAGCTCAAAAGCAGTTGTACTGGCATACCAGTCGGTGGCCGAAAAAGTTCGAGCCGTGACCTGACCATTGGGACCATCCAGACGCCAATTCAGGTCGTTTCGGCTGGTGAGGCTGTCAAACACAACGCGCCTGGGCTCTTCCACGGTGAATTGGTAAACATCTTGCTCGCCCTGAACATCGATGCTGCCCTGAATGGACAATGCGGTGGGGTTGAGGTCTGCGGAAAGCAGAATACGTGGCTCAATTGGATCGAACTTGATGGGCGAGGCTTGAACACTGGCCATGCTCTTGGTGCCTGTTGAACGGCGAAGCGTTTGCTTGACCGCTGACACAAGTGTGCTGAAACCAAAACTTGGCTTGCGGTCGGCGCGATCGCTTTTTACGGTGGAGTTCGACTTCAATGAGCGCATGATTGTATTCCTGAAATGTTAAAAACCCCTTGGCCAATTTGATGAACCAAGGGGTGAAATGCAGCGGTAGAAACGATCAAAGACCGGGGATGGATGCCTTGCACCGAACCCCCGAAGGAATGTCAGAATTTGGATTTTTTAACTCGAGCAAAACAACGTATGAACCGCTGGCGGCGTCGATCAGGCGGTCCACAGTTTTAACTGTGGCCATGTATTTGGTATTGCCGGGTACTTCCGGCACGAGCTCCGCTTGCGCGCCCACCTTGACTTTTCCGAAAGACTCTTTTGGCAAAACAAGCCGAACCTTCAGTGGGTTGAGCTGTGCGATTTTGAACAAGGGTTTGTTGTTTGAAGCAGGATCCAGAAACTCGCCCGGGTAAACCCCTTGTTCCACAACAACACCCGCAAAGGGGCTCCGAATCTGCTTTAACTCAATCTGCGTTTTTTGCTGTTCGAGTTCAAGCTTGCTTTGTTGCTTGTCCTCAAGCGCGGCTTTCAGTTCCGACTCGGCCATTCGGAGTTCAGACTCGGCGTCGTTGCTCTCTTGTTGAGACATCAACTTCTCTTTGGCCAAGGTGTTTTTGCGCGAGAAGCGCTGCGTGGCAAATTCCACCTTGCTTTGTGCCACTTCAATGGGTGCAACCCTGCGCGACTTGAATTCAGCCAATGCAGCGGCGGCCTGCTCAGCCCGGCTGTCCAAGAAGGCAAGTGTTTGACCTTTACCGACTAGGTCCCCACGTTTGACAGAGACTTTTTGAACAACCCCCGAGACTGGGCTGGCCAAATCAACCATGAGCGAGGGTTCTATCAAACATTGGGAAGCCGCCTGCACAAGGGAGTGGCAAGCAAGACCGACAAACAAGGCGAGAACCTGTTTCAATTTTTCACCCAGATAAAAACAATGCCCACAAACAATTGGTGAGCGAACTGATCTAGGTGGTGAATCCACACGTGAAGTTCGTGGAAAGTGCCCCGAATTGATGAAGTTGGTTTGATCTGGACAAATGAGATCAAGTAGTCAGGAAACTTGCCGTTAATCGCGATATACAAACAAGCAGCATGAATGTAATGTTCATCAATGCGTTCTGTATTTTCCGACCTCACGGAGGAAAAGTTGTATGCACGACCCAACTGAGGCAAACGATGGCACTTTTTGGCCAGTCAAAGACCTCGCCAGGCTGGCAGCACGTGAAGGTTATTTGTTCGGCTTGAGTTTTTTGGTCAGGCAGCGCTTGCCTCGTGCAGTGCCAAGGCTGAGCCCGAACTTTCACAACCGTCAACTGCCTCTGGTGGTGATGGTGCCTGGCTACCTGGAGACCCCCGGATGCTTTGCCGGTCTGTATGAGGAGCTACTGTGGAGCGGGGTTCGCGTGGCGTTTTACCAGCCTCGCTACACGCTCGCCGGCGTGGAGCACATGGCCAGTCACTTTGCCGAGTACCTCGAGGCGCTGCTTGATCAACCCCATTGCCACAACGCACACGTTTACCTGGTGGGGCATTCCATGGGGGGGCTGATTGTGCGCAGGGCCATGGCCACTCGCTGGCAAGACGGCCTGCCGGTTCAACACCTGTTTAGCTTGGCAACTCCCCACAATGGCACACAAATGGCGCACCTCGGCGTGGGTGAATGCGTTTTGGACATGTTGCCGGGCAGCGCGTTTTTGCAAGAACTGAACCAAGCCGACCTTGCACACCGCACACGGATGAGTAGTGTAATCGCCACGCCAGACTGCCTGATTCTCAGCGCAAACAACGCGCGGCTGGATGGCGCCAACAACCTGATTTTGCCGGGCAGTGGGCACATGGCGCTGCTGGACGATGATCGGCTGATTCGCTTACTTCTGGGTCACATTCAAAGTGCACAGCCTCAACATCTTCTTTAGCTGTTCGCTCAACGGTCTTTCAACACCGATTTGAAATACAGCTCGGATTGAAGTTCAGTGACGTGCACCGTGATTTGGGTTTGCAAGCCCCCGCCTGCACCAGCATGGCAACATCGTTCCAGCGTTTTGAGCACATGCTGACCGAGCATTTCCTGGACTGCAAACTCTCTCCCGCTCAACATCGCCACCTCTGCGGCAACAAATGCGTGATTGCCCTGTTCACACGCTTCAACACCGATGCGGAAACTGTCATGACGAATCATGCGCGTCTTGATGTCCGCATCCATGAAAATGCCCAGATTCAACAGGCTCCGGTTAACCTGCAACATAAGCCAGGACTCGTCCAGACCAGATAGATTGCTGCTGTATTCAATGGTGATATGAGGCATGACAGGCCTTTCCGATTAATCGATGCATCCAGCAAGAAGAGTGGCAAATGCCAGCAGATGATTAAGAATGTAGATGACAGACGCGTGAAAGTTCAAAGCCACATCTAGTATAAATTACCTACGATTCCACTTGCCCGAAGCCAGCGAGAAGGAAGAAAATACCGACATTGAGTGCTGTCATGGTACTCTCCCAATGTCTCCTCTTCTCCGCAAGTGAGAAAGGTTTAAGCCGGCTTCGAGAGAGGTCGGCTTTTTTTTGCCTTTCAACTGCCTGAGCCAGAAACACCAAAAAAATGCTGTTCAATCAAACGCGCCAATACTTCGGGCTGATCGTGATGCACCATGTGCCCTGCGTCCTGAACAATCTCGCATCGCCAATTGGGCACCACGTTGAACCGGGTTCGGAATGCATCAAAGTCAACCGGCTCACCGGGTTTGCTCAACCACAGGCCGGCCTCGGTTTGCGCAGCCTCGACATGTAGCACAGGCGCCACAATTTGCTGCCAACAGGCTTGCGCCTCGGCCAGGCGGTATCCAATCGGATTCATGATTTTGTGCGCGGCATCACCCAAAATACGATACCCTCCTTCCTCCTGGCGCGACCAATGTTGCGCAAGATACAGGGCTTTGCCAATTGGCAAACGAGGATTGGTTTTTTGCAGGCGCTGAGCCACCGCCTGCAAATCTGGGTACAAACGCAAGGTGCCCGGTTCTTTAATTGCATCCAGCCAAGCCGAATAACGCTTCGGGGCTTTCTCGGCCACAGAGTCGAGCATGCCAAAGCCCTCCAGGTTGACCAGCGAGGCAGTGCGGTGCGGACGCACCCCGGCATACAACATCGCAATGTTGCCGCCCATGCTGTGCCCCACCAGGTTCACCGCCTTGTGTGGGGACAGCAAATCCAACAGGGCATCCAGGTCGGCAAGATAATCTGCAAACCAATAAGAGCGTGAACCGATCGCACCGGCATGCACAGGCCAGTCACTGAGGCCAAACCCACGCCAGTCTGGCGCAACCACGTGATAGCTCCCCGCAAGGGCATCCACGACAAATTGAAAACTGGCACCCACGTCCATCCAGCCGTGCACCATCACAATCAGGGGAGCATCCCGTGGCCCCCAACGATTCAAATGTAGCCGGATTCCACGCACGGTCACATGTTCATGCTCCACCATGATTGCCGGGCGATATGTGGCAGAAGAATCTGTTGTGTCCATGCAGCCTATTCCAAATGGGTTTGCTGATCGCCCAGCGCATCCTCGAATGTTTTGCGCACATTCACTGGCATCGGGACGACCTTGTTGTGGTTGTAGTTGTAAAACACAAAACCCGATTTGGCCAAAGCAATCAATCGGGCATCGGCTGGGCGCGTGACGCGAAAAATGATGTCACAGCCGTATTTGTTGAAATCCATCACGCCAACCTCAAACAGCAGGAGGTCACGTGCATGCGCCTCGCTTTTGTACATGGTTGCCAAGTCTGTGACAATAATGCCCACACGGCTTGCACTCATCTCTTCTACGCCAAAGTGATACAGGAAACGTGCACGGGCTTCAGAGATCATGGAGATCATTGAATCATTGGCCAAATGATTGCCTGCATTGATGTCGGTGATCCGAACAGACAGATTGGTTTCAAAGACGAAATGGTGATCGGGAAATTCCAGATTCAAACGGGCCATGGCTAAACGCTTGTCAACACAAGCCCACAGTGTAGTGGTACACACAGGTTTTGCGTCCACGCTCAACGATTCCACCGCTGGATTTGAGCAGTTCCTCTAAACCGCGTTGGCGCGACAGACACAAATCCATTTATGCTTGGC
>DASUEC010000098.1:0-4758 GCA_036275255.1 Limnobacter sp.
ACAGCGCTACCAGATGGAACTGGCAAACGCATATCGCCCTGTGCAGCACTAACTGCCAGGCTGGCCAGGCGTCCAAATTTCCCTGGCCTGGGCACCTACGACGTGGTGAATGGGTACAATCAAGCCTGAATCCCACAGGCATCACCCGCAGGCGCACCATGAAGCAAAGCCAAAAAAAGCAGCATCAAGAACAATACCTTGGCAATCTGATTCGAATCAAAGGTGCACGCCAGCACAACCTGAAAAACCTCGACATCGACATTAAGACCGGTGAAATCACCGTGTTCACCGGGGTCAGTGGCAGCGGGAAAAGCTCGCTGGTGTTTGACACCCTGTATGCAGAGGGGCAGCGGCGGTATGTAGAAACCTTTTCACCGTATGCCCGGCAGTTTCTGGACCGCATGGACAAACCCGATGTGGACCACATCGACGGGGTGCTGCCAGCCATTGCCATCGATCAGGCCAACCCGGTGCGAACCTCCCGCAGTACCGTGGGCACGATGACCGAAATCAACGACCATCTCAAACTGATTTACGCCCGCGCTGCGCATCTGCATTGCAGGCAATGCGGTCAGTGGGTGCGAGAAGACACACCGGCCACCATTCAAGCCGCCCTGCGTGAGCGTGCCGGGCAAGCCAGTGACCCGCGCATGGTGATCACATTCCCGGTGACTGTGCCCCTGAGCATGGCCGATCAAGAGGTGGAAGATTTTTTAAGTGCTCAAGGTTACACCCGTGTACACCGTGAAACCCCCATTCGATTGGCCGAGCCGGCCCCCGCCAAAACCAAAACCAGCAAGTCTAAAAAAGCGGTGGCCAGCAGCGCGCCCACCCACAAAATCCTGGATGTGGTGCAAGACCGCTTCCGCGTGAGCGGTGTTGAAGAAAGCCGCTTGAGCGACGCGATTGCCAGCGCCTTGTTGCGCGGCAAAGGCAAGGTCAATGTGTACCTGCTGCCCGAGGAAGGGCAAGCAGAGCCGGCACCATGGCGCTTTTCCGAGGGCTTGCACTGCGCCACTTGCGACATCGACTACAACAAGCCACTGCCCAGCCATTTCTCATTCAACAGCCCGATTGGTGCCTGTGAAACTTGCCGGGGCTTTGGTCGTGTCATTGGCATCGACTATGGTTTGGTGATTCCTGATGAAAACAAAACCCTGGCCGAGGGCTGTGTAAAGCCTTGGCAAACTGAAAGCTTCAAACCCTGCCAGAAAGATTTGGTGAAATATGCCAAGCAGCGAGGGATTGCCACCGACATTCCGTTCAAGCACCTGCCCGAGGAGCACCAATTGTGGGTCATCGAGGGCGATGCGAACTTCGATGGCAACTGGGATGGCCCTCTGTTTTACGGCGTGGCCCGCTTCTTTGAATGGCTGGAAAGCCGCACTTACAAAATGCATGTGCGCGTGATGCTCTCCAAATACCGCAGTTACACACCGTGTACTGCCTGCCATGGGGCGCGTCTCAAACCGGAGTCCCTGTTGTGGAAGTTGCCCGATGGGCAGGCGCGCCACAGCATTCACGACATCATGCAAATGCCGCTCACCCAAGTGGCTGCCTTGTTCAAAACCTTGCAACTGCCGGGCGCGCTGGACGAAGCCAACGACCTGGTGCTGCAAGAAGTTCGAGCCCGCCTGGGTTTTTTGATTCAGGTGGGTTTGGGTTACCTCACGCTGGACCGGCAAAGCCGCACCTTGAGCGGCGGCGAGGTTCAGCGCATCAACCTCACCACGGCCTTGGGCAGTTCGCTGGTGAACACCCTGTTGGTGCTGGATGAGCCCTCGGTTGGCTTGCATCCGCGCGACATCGCACGCGTGGCCCAGGCCATGCAGCGTCTGAAGCAGGCAGGCAACACCCTGGTGGTGGTGGAGCACGACCCGCAACTCATGAACCAAGCCGATCGCCTGGTGGACATTGGCCCAGGGCCTGGTGAAGCTGGCGGGCACATTGTGTTTGACGGCAAGCCTGCCCAAATTGAACAGGCTGACAGCCTCACCGCGCGCTACCTGAAAGGCGAGCTGAAAGTGGTGCCGCCCACCCAGCCACTGGGCGACGCCAAAGAACACCTGGTGTTGGCAGGGGTGCGCGCCAATAACCTGAAAAACATCGATTTCCGCTTGCCATTGAATCGCCTGGTGGTGCTCACTGGCGTGTCGGGTTCGGGCAAGTCCACCCTCGTGCAAGATGTGTTGGTGCCCGCCATCAAAAAAATCAAGGGCGAACCCACCGAGGCGCCTGGCGAGTTTGATTCACTCACCGGCGTGGAACACATCAACCAACTGGCTTTTGTGGATCAAAGCCCGATTGGCAAAACCACACGGAGCAACCCCGCCAGCTATGTGGGCGCGTTTGATGAATTGCGCAAGCTCTTCTCCAAAACCAAGCTCGCTGTTGAACGCGACTACAAGCCCGGGTTTTTCAGTTTCAACAGTGGCGATGGGCGTTGCCCCATGTGCGGTGGCAATGGCTTTGAACATGTGGAAATGCAATTCTTGAGCGACGTGTATTTGCGGTGTGGCGAATGCAATGGCACGCGCTACCGTCCTGAAGCACTGGAGGTGACCCTGGAGCGCAAAGGCCAAGTGCTGAACATGGCCCAAGTGCTGGAACTGACCGTGGACCAAGCGCTGGCCTTGTTTGAGCAAGACACCGTCTTGTTCAAAACCCTGCAACCTTTGGCCGAGGTGGGCCTGAATTATTTGCGCTTGGGGCAACCCGTGCCCACCCTCAGTGGCGGTGAGGCACAGCGCTTGAAGCTGGCTGGTTTTTTGGCGCAACTCAAACCCACCGCCAGCGGCCAAAAAGTGGCTGCGCGGGGCGATTTGTTTGTGTTTGACGAGCCCACCACCGGCCTGCATTTTGATGATGTGGCCAAGTTGATGAAAAGCCTTCGCCTGCTGCAGGAAGCTGGGCACAGCGTGCTGGTGGTGGAACACAACCTGGATGTGATTTGTGCAGCCGATTGGCTGGTGGACCTGGGGCCCGAAGCCGGCGAGGCGGGCGGGCAAGTGGTGGCTCAGGGCACACCCGATCAATTGCAACGGATCAAAGCCAGCCACACAGGCGTTGCCATTGCGCAATACCGCAAGCAAAGCAAGCTGCTGCAAGCAGCCGATTTGAACCAAAGCAACATCACCGATGCACTGGTGGAGGAGGCTGCAGCGTTGTACGGGGCTGGAACACGAGGCAAGCAGCCCAACGCCAGGCGCTCTCACATCGAGGGGATCGAAATTTTGCACGCTCGCGAGCACAACCTCAAAAATGTAAGCCTCACCATTCCGCGCGAGCAGATGACTGTCATCACCGGTCCATCCGGCAGCGGGAAGTCCACCCTGGCCTTCGACATTTTGTTCAGTGAAGGCCAGCGCAGGTACCTTGAGAGCCTCAACGCTTATGCCCGCCAGTTTGTGCAGCCAGCAGCCAAGCCCGATGTGGATGCCATTTTTGGCATTCCACCCACCGTGGCCATTGAACAGCGCACCAGCCGGGGCGGGCGCAAAAGCACCGTGGCCACGGTCACCGAGGTGTATCACTTTCTGCGCTTGCTGTTTGTCAAGCTGGGCACACAACATTGCCCCACTTGCCAAGTGCCGATTGCGCCGCAGACCATGCAAAACATGCTGGCGCAAATCATGCAGACCTTCAAAGGCACGCAGATCACTGTGCTGGCGCCTTTGGTGCAGGGTCGCAAAGGCATATACAACGAAATTGCAAAGTGGGCGGTGGAGCGGGGTTACGAGCGTCTGCGTGTGGATGGCCAGTATGTGCCCACCAACCCGTGGCCCAAGTTGGCCCGTTACCAAGAGCACCACATTGAAGTGCCCGTGGGCAGTCTCAAGGTGACCGCCAAGGCCGAGCGAGAGTTGCGCGAGCTGCTTGAACTCGCGCTGGAGTTTGGCAAAGGCACGCTGATGGTTGAAGACGCCTCCAGCGGCATTCGCTTTTTTTCGACAAAGCGTGCATGCCCAAGTTGTGCGCGCAGCTTTCCCGAGCTCGATCCCCGTTTGTTCAGCTACAACAGCAAACATGGCTGGTGCCCCAGTTGTTTTGGTGTGGGAGAGCCAGTGGAGGGCTTTGATTCAGAAACCACCGGTGAAGAGGGGCGATGGCTCGCCGAGCAAGATGCTGTCAGCGAAGGTGATGCAGAAGCTGACGAGAGCGGTGTATACATGCGGGAACAATTGGCGTGCACTGCCTGCCAAGGGCGAAGGCTGAACAGCACCGCTCTGGCGGTTACTTTCAAGGGCCAAAACATTGCCGAGCTGGCGCGACAAACCGTGAATGAGGCACTTGGCTGGGTGGAGACCCTTCAGTTGGATGAGCGTGAACAGGCGATTGCCAAAGACATTCGAATTGAAATGGGTGCACGCTTGAGGTTTTTGAAACAGGTGGGCCTGGATTACCTCAACCTCGACCGCAGTGCGCCCACCCTGAGCGGCGGCGAGGCTCAACGCATACGCTTGGCCAGCCAGTTGGGTACCAATTTGCGCGGGGTGTGTTACGTGCTGGATGAACCCACGATCGGCCTTCACACCCGCGATAACCATCGCCTGCTGGACGCCTTGGAAGAGTTGCGCGCCAAGGGCAACACGCTGGTGGTGGTGGAGCACGACATTGACACCATGTTGCGCGCCGATCGCCTGGTGGACATTGGCCCCGGCGCGGGCAAACTGGGGGGGCAGATCATGGCCCAAGGTTCCGTGAGCGAGGTGACGCGAGACCCGAACTCGCTGACTGGCTGCTACCTGAGGCAACCAA
>DASUEC010000099.1:0-4660 GCA_036275255.1 Limnobacter sp.
AATTGCAGGTGCAATGTTTTGCGCTTTTGCAGTGGGTTGCATCTCCCGACCAAAACGGACAAACAGCGGATCTTTGAACAGGTGGCGAAGTCGCGACAGCGCAGCGCTCATGGCAGGTTGCCCGATTGAGAGATTTTCGGCGGCTTTGGTCACACTGCGCTGTTCCATCATGGCCTCAAAGGCCACCAACAAATTGAGGTCGATGGATGACAAACGTATCGATTTCATTGATAGTAAGTATTTGATTTATTGTCTTGTTCAATAGTGTAGGCCTGACTAAGATCCATGTACACACCAATCGAACAGGAGCAGATCATGGTTTCATCGCAAAGAATTGCAGTCATTACCGGGAGTCACAAAGGTTTGGGCCGTGCCATTGCCAGAAAGTTGGCGATGAATACCAAGCTGCGCGTCATCATCACCAGTCGCAAAGCGCAGGACGGGTTGTTGGCCAGGCAGCAATTGGCCGAGGAGGGCATTGACGTCGATTACTTCAGCCTGGATGTGGGCAGCGATTCAAGTGTGGCGCAGTTCACCAAGTGGCTCACAGACACATATGGGCGTGTGGATGTGCTGATCAACAATGCGGGCATTAATCCATCGGCTCAGGCCGATGAGGCGAGCATGCTCGCCGCCCGAGCCGAGACCATGATGGAAACCTTCTCCACCAACGTGCTTGCGGTGCAATGCATCACACAGGCTTTGGTTCCTTTGATGCAAAAGAACAATTACGGTCGAATTGTGAACGTCTCTTCCGAGATGGCCTCGCTTGGCCTGATGGAGCAAGACCCTTACCCGCAAGCCCCGTCTTACAGGCTTTCCAAGGTTGGCTTGAACGCGCTGACCGTGATGTGGGCCAGAGCACTGTGTGGCAGCAATGTTTTGATTAACGCGTATTCGCCCGGATGGATGCAAACCGACATGGGTGGTGCCAACGCGCCATTGACCGCCGATGAAGGGGCAGAAACCGCTGTTTACCTGGCCACCCTTCCCGACGGCGGGCATCAAGGCAAGTTTTTTGCAGAAATGCGGAAGGCCGGGGGCGCGGTAGCCTTGCCTTGGTAGGGTTGGTTGGGGGGCAAAGGGGCCATCGACGCGCCTCGGAGCGAAAACACAAACACCGTCGGCTCATCGGCCCTTGTTGACGAACTCAATGTGCGCACCAATCAGGTGGGCCAAAGGCTTGCTGCGACTCAGTGGTGCCCAGTGCGAGGCGTCCATTGGAGTCGCACTGTAAATGTTTGCTGATTTGCTGCTGTGCTCAAAAAGCAGGGGAGGAAGAAATGGGTCATGTTCTGCCTGTATCGCCATCACAGGCACGCTGGTGTGCAACTGGCGAGGCATCAACATTCGTCCGAACAAGTTGGCGCGATAGATGCCCAAAAACCGGATGGCATCCTGTTTCAAACCCGGATACGCCTGGAAGCCAGCGGTCGGCTCCAGCGCCTGCATTAGCCATTTGAAAACCATTGTGCCTGCGCCACTTGCAAAAAACAGGGCAGGGAGGACGGGCAATGCAAAGAACACCATCAGGCTGTTTCGCACACACTGACGCAACAGTTGGTAGAGATGCACAGGTGTTGGTCGAAAAATGCGTTGCCGAAAAAATTGTGCCACATGATCCAGGCTGGGCGAGAGGGTTGAGAAGCTTGCAATCCGCTGTTGACCCTGCGTGGTGGATATCGCATCCCACCCGTAAATGCCGCCCCAGTCGTGTCCAACCAAATGCACCCGCTGGCCTGGGCTGACCGTGTCGATCACTGCAAACAGGTCTTCCAGCAACTCATCGAAGCGATAGGCACGGGTCCCCGTCACTGGCGAGGAGTTTCCGCATCCACGCATGTCAAATGCCACCACGCGGTAACGATTGCTCAATTCGGTTGCGACTTTGTCCCAAAACACAGCTCGGTCGGGGAAGCCATGTGCCAGAACAATCACCTCGCGATCATCGTTTGGGTGTGTTTGGGTACCCCACTGGTAAATGGCAATTTCAATGCCGCGATGGCAAACCGTTTGATCTGGCTTTCGCATGTTCATTTCCTAGTTGTATTCGCGGGTGGCTTGACTGAAAACCATGTGCAAGGCCGCCAAAAACAAAAGACCGCCACTGAACCCGGCGGGCACAATCAATCCCTGGCCTGCTTCCAGATACACAGCCGACCAGGGCAGATGGGCCGCCACAGCAGAGGTGGTCAGGAACAGCGCAGGAAACGGCAGAATGCACAGCAGGAAAACCAGCATTTCCTTTGCCAGCGGGGCCTGCCGCTTCAACAGAAAATAGCCAGTCAGCCCACCAAAAAACACCACACACAAGCCATTGACCCACCACATGGCGCCACCGGACAGCAGCGTGCGGTCTGGTTGCAGGCCAATCGCGTTGCCGATTGCCATTGAGCCCAATCCGCCAACCATTGCCGTCAGCACCAGCGCAGTCGACTCGTGGCCAAAGCCCACAGATTTGGCGCCTGGTGCTGTTTGCAGCAACGACAAGAGCAATCGCACGGCAAGTGGAAAGGCCGCACCGAGTCCGATGACCATGCCTGACAAGGCCAGACGATGATTGGCGAGTGCATGCGCTTCGGCCAGCAGGAAGCCCTGCGGCATGATGTTTGCAGACGCTGGAATGGTCGCCAGCGTTCCGCCCGACAAGGCCCAAAAAGCGTTGATCAACAGCAACATCAAGCTTGCGCCAGTCAGAGGCCATTTCAATGCCATGAACAATGCACTGGCCTGTTGGGCAAGCCTCGTGGGTTTGCGCTGAATCATCCTGCGTTCAAACTGTCGATTGACCATGACCAGCCCCCAGGCGAGCAGCAGTGTTTGCGGAAGCATGAGGCTCAAGGTGACGAGGTTCAGTGTTTCCTGATCAATGTCAGGGAATATCCAGGCCAAAAACACCCAATTCAGCCGCAAGAACGGCGCAACCGCAAGGCATCCGAAAGACAATGCCATCCACGCCTGATGCTCGAAAATACGCTTGGCGCGCAAAGCGCGAACAGCCATGGCAATCGAGACCAAGGCCAGGGTGGCGAACACCCAAAGCGCGATCCATGCCAACAGGTGGTCATAGATATTGTGTGGTGCCGTGAGCGCCATGTAGACCATCACGGCCACAATCGCTGGGGGCACGGTCAGTATGTACAAGGCCCCCACTGCGCGATGCGCCCTCATGAAACGTTTGCGAAAGGCAGGCCAAAACTGAAGCCCGCCCAGCAACATGCAAAACGAGGCAAGTACCACATGCACAAGCATCAGAACTTGATTGGCGCGGGGCATCGTGGCATAGAACAAACCGTGTTCGGGCAGGCGGGAGTTTATAAACCGCTCGGCAGAGGTCAGGCTTGCCAGAGCCCAGAGTTCTTCGCTCACCGCGCGCAGCGATTCGAGGGTAAGCTCAGAGCGGGCCTGCTCCACGGCCTGTTGAACCATTTCTGCTGCATCGTTGTGTTGGAAGGGCAGCATGAACCGTGTTGTTCCCTCGAGCAGCGATATCCAGCCAGCAAGCCCCATCCACACAATCACGTTCAGAATGAAGAAGTGCTTGAGCAGACTGGTGGGTTCAAGCGCATTGGCCTTGGGCAGTGTTGTTGGCAAGTGATGTCTCCGGACTGGTTGTTTTTTACCCAGGGGCGTCTTAGATGATGATCATCAAGGCCTGGATGGCGAACGATTTTCAACTGCTTGAATAAATGTGGTGAGATGATGTTAGGTTCCAAAATGGAACTTAGTCAATCTGCCAATTCGAGCTTTTCACCTAAGCGCAGCACTTGACAAAGAAAGTTCTTTTTCAGAACCCCGCTTGTGATCCCATTGGCTACAATCATCAACAAGAAACAGGAGGCACACATGAAATGGAAAGACGTGGGCGAGACGCCCTGTTCAGTGGCACGCAGTTTGGCCATTGTTGGCGACCGTTGGACGATGCTCATTCTGCGAAATGCTTTCCTGTCCATTCGCCGGTTTGATCATCTGCAAGCCAATTTGGGCGTGACGCGCCATGTGTTGGCCGATCGCCTGGAGCGCTTGGTGCAAGCTGGTGTACTCAAAACCGTCCAGTACCAGGAAAAGCCCCCACGCCACGAGTATCGCCTTACCCAGATGGGCAAGGAGCTCTATCCGGTGCTGCTTGCGCTGACCACGTGGGGCGACAAATGGCTGGATGAAGGCAAAGGCGCACCGCTCACTTATACGCACAAGAACTGTGGGAAGGTGTTCACGCCGACAATGACATGCTCCGAGTGTGGAGAACCGGTTGTGCCAGCCGATGTGAAGGCTGGTCCGGGACCGGGGTTTGCCATCAAGCCCTAGGCCGCTCAGCGCAGAGGGTATTTGGGGCACACATTTCCCACGGTTGCAGAATTGGGCTTTAAATCGGGTTTGCTAAGTGGCTCAAAAACAAAAAGCCCGGTCGTTTGAATAGCGCTGAACCGCCGCGGGATTTGAGCAGGCTCCATCATTTGACATAATGGAGTCATTGCGCCCCACAGCCCCGAGCGAAACGGCATTGCTCGGAGCGGGTGATTCCGACCCTCAAAGAGCAGTGCACATGCTGAGCAGTAGCAATTGGCGGCCTGGAAAGCAAAAAAACCAACCACAACTAAGCGATTGGTTTTAATGGCAAAGATTTGGTTGCGGGGGCAGGATTTGAACCTACGACCTT
>DASUEC010000100.1:0-5330 GCA_036275255.1 Limnobacter sp.
TGAAGTGAACCTGGTCGCCGGGTATCACGCCTGATGCCCGAACCCGCCTGGTCAATTGCCCAGGCGGGCGAACTCTCTTTCTTCGTCAGCCTTGCGCTTGTACTCGCGTTGCTTGGCGTCAATTTCTGCCAAAAGATAATAATTATCTGCAGCAAACCTTTTGGCGATCTCGGTTTGCTCGATGGCTGGCAAGTACGCCCCGCGCAGCGCGTATGACTGCGCGAGGTACAGGTGATGATCAGCGGGACGGCCCAGTGCCGCTGAACTTTGCGACAGCAACTCAAACATTTGTGCATTGCTTCTGAAAACCTGCACCTGCTCCCTTAAATACGCATCCGACAATGCAAACAGCCCCAAGCGCTGCAAGCCCTCCGCATACAACACACGCACAGACATTTCCCCTTTGTAGGCTTCCCTGAACTGGTTGAGCTGCGCATACATGGCTTTGCCTGGCTCATTGAGGCTGTCGATTGCTCGGGGTGAGCGCTCTGCAATGGGGGCAGAGGACGGTGGCCAGAGCAGATTCATGTCGGTTCTCAGTTGTTGGCTGGCCAAAAACAGTGGAATCGCCTCTGTTTTGACCACGGACTGAGACGCTTTGTACATGCGCACCGCCTTGTCGGCCGAATCCGCTGCATCGCGGGTTCGCCCCATGCGTTCAAAAACCAGCGAGCGGCCATACTCCCGGGCAATCGGATCCACGATTGCCTCTTGCTCATTCACCCGGTTGAATGACTGCAATCGATCGCTGAGCTGCTGGTTGGTCTTCTCGCCATACACAAGCGCTTTGACGCGAATCAATTCAAATTCCAGATCCGTGGTTTTGGCCAGCCGTGCACCCCTGGCCTCCAGACCAGCCCGATTGCGGATGTCCGCAATCCTTTCCGTGGTGAGCGGGTGCGTTCGCAAATAGGCTGGCGCATTGTTTTCATAGAGTCTCGATGCACTCTGCAAACGTCCGAAAAAATCAACCATGCCCTGCGGGTCATACCCCGCGCGCTGCAAGGTGATGAATCCCACGCGATCGGCCTCACGTTCTGCATCTCTTGAAAACGCCAATTGCTGATCAATCGAGTAACCGGCCCCGGCAGCCATGATGCCTGTAGCCGCTTGGGGATTTGAGCCTGCGACCAACAAGGCAGCAATCATGGCAGCCGTGGCCACCAGGCTGGATTGCTTTTGCTCACCAAAGCGGCGTGCGATATGACGCTGGGTAACATGGCCCACCTCGTGTGCCAACACAGAGGCCAGTTCGGACTCTGTCTGGGCGGTGGCGATCAATCCGGTGTGAACGCCAATGTAACCACCTGGCATCGCAAAGGCGTTAACGGATTTGTCGGTGACCAAAAAAAACTCGAAGTTGGCGGGGGACTCTGAGGCCGCTTGAACGATTTTTGATCCAAGGCGGGTTAGGTAAGCCGTGATCTCGGGGTCCGTGTTGACCGCACCAAATGCCCTGTAATCCTTCATGATGAGCGCACCCAAGCGGCGCTCATCCTGCACGGAGAGCTCTGCACTGCCAGCCTCGCCCAAGCTTGGCAAATTGTTGATGCCATTGCTTTGCGCATGGGACGCGGCCACGGTGCTGAAGACGAGGACGCTGCAGAGCACGGCTGAACAACTTTTACGAAATGCGTCGCGCATGGAACAAACACTTGGGTGATAGTCTCGGTATGATAGCGCGATGAAGCGCAAGTTCAATCACGCTGGACAATCGTCGAGCTTGATACGCGTAAAGTTAGGTAAATCAAGGCAGGACAACGGGGCATTCATGAACGGTTTGACGCATTTTGATCAACAGGGCAACGCACACATGGTGGATGTGGGGGGCAAGCACGACACTGAACGCAAAGCGGTTGCGCGAGGAACGATCCGCCTTGGCCAGTCAGCTTACGAGGTCTTGAAGGCAGGCACGGCAAAAAAGGGGGATGTTTTGGGCGTGGCTCGGATTGCGGCCATTCAAGGTGCCAAGAGAACCGCTGACCTGATCCCGCTGTGCCACCCTTTGCCATTGACCCGCCTGGCGGTGGATTTTGAAGTCGACGATTCACACTTTGAAGTGCATTGCACTTGCACGGCACAAACGATTGGGAAAACTGGCGTAGAGATGGAGGCCCTGACCGGTGTTCAGGTGGGCCTCCTGACCATTTACGACATGCTCAAGGCCATCGACAAAGGCATGGAAATGACCAATGTGAAGTTGCTCGAGAAACGTGGCGGAAAAAGCGACTTTGGTCGCTAAAATCCTTCAGGCAACGTTTGGATTGCGGCACGCAGCGGGCAAATAGCGCAAGAATTCAGCTTGCACATTGGTGACACAACGCCATTCGGCCACGGGCTGCAGAGGGTCTGTGTGCCGAGCGTTTCCTGCCCAAGGGATCAAAGCAATGAAGTTGGTGGCGACAATTCCTGTAGCCACCGTGTTGGCCTGGAAGGTCACCTGAATTCGACCGTTGGCTCCGACGGTGAGCGTGTTGGCATATTGACTTTGAGCAGCGAGGGCCGATTGACAGCCAGCATCCCCCGCGTTTGCAGGCCAGGCATTCGTGGTCGCAGCAAATTCAATAACACCGGCCTTGCATGATTGGGCAATATTCATGAGCTCTGTCACTTTGGATCGGTTCAAGTAATCCTGAAATGCCGGTATGGCAATCGCTGACAGCACACCGATGATTGCAATGCCAATCATCAGCTCAATCAGGGTGAAGCCTTTTGCAGTCCTCGCTTGGCGACTTTTTAAGTTCTGGGTGATCATCATCGCGTTCCTCACATCGAAAAGTGGTGTTGAGCCACCATTCTTCGATGCAGGGCACGTGTGAAATACCCCCGCTAGGGTTATCAATAAAAAACCCACCATTCGGAGTGAATGGTGGGTTTCAGACAGGCTGGCAAAAGGCTTGATGGCCTTTCAAAGGGACTGCAATGGCTTACAGCCCGATGGCCTTTTTCAGCAATTGCCCCATCACAGAGGGATCTTTGGTCACGGTGATACCGCACTCTTCCATGATGGCCAGTTTTTCTTGGGCGGTGCCTTTGCCGCCAGAAATGATGGCACCAGCATGCCCCATGCGCTTTCCGGGGGGGGCGGTTACACCCGCAATAAAGCCCACCACAGGCTTTTTCATGTTGTCTTTGACCCAGCGTGCGGCTTCTTCTTCATCGCTGCCACCAATTTCGCCAATCATGACAACCGCATCGGTGTCAGGGTCTTCGTTGAACATGCGCATCACCTCAATGTGCTTCAAGCCATTGACAGGATCGCCGCCGATGCCCACAGCGGTGGACTGACCCAAGCCCAATTCGGACAATTGGCCCACTGCTTCATAGGTGAGGGTGCCTGAACGCGACACCACGCCGATGCGACCTTTTTTGTGAATGTGGCCAGGCATGATGCCAATCTTGATTTCGTCTGGTGTGATTACACCCGGGCAGTTTGGGCCCACCAGAACGGTCTTGCGTCCTTCTTTGCGCATGCGGTCACGCACCTCCATCATGTCCCGGACCGGGATCCCTTCGGTGATGCAAATCACCAAGTCGAGATCAGCCTCGACGGCCTCCCAAATGGCCGCAGCGGCGAAGGGGGGAGGCACGTAAATGACGGAGGCATTGGCACCCGTTTGTTTTTTTGCATCAGCCACCGTGCCAAAAATAGGCACCCCTTCAAAGTCTTCGCCTGCCTTTTTGGGGTTAACGCCGGCGACAAAGCAGTTTTTGCCATTGGCGTACTCGCGACACATGCGCGTGTGGAATTGACCGGTTTTGCCAGTGATACCCTGGGTAATCACCTTGGTGTCTTTGTTGATCAGAATTGACATTGTTCGAATCCTTTTTAATAAACAGGCCCGATCTGTTCGGCCTGCGTATGGTCGTGTGTGGGTGGGGCAGTTGTGCTCAAGCGCCCTGCGTGGCAGCAACCACCTTCTGTGCAGCTTCACCCATGGTGTTGGCAGCGATGATGGGCAACCCGGACTCCGCCAGGATCTTCTTGCCCAGGTCTTCATTGGTGCCTTTCATGCGAACCACCAGAGGCACGCTCAAGCCAACCGCCTTGGATGCGGCCACAACGCCATCCGCAATCACGTCGCAGCGCATGATTCCACCGAAAATGTTCACCAGAATGGCCTTGAGATTCGGATTCTTCAACATGATCTTGAAAGCTTCGGTCACTTTCTCGGTTGTTGCCCCCCCCCCCACATCGAGGAAGTTGGCAGGCTCTCCGCCGAACAGCTTGATGGTGTCCATGGTGGCCATGGCCAGGCCTGCGCCGTTCACCAGGCAACCAATGTTGCCATCCAGGCTGATGTATGAAAGGTCAAACTTGCTGGCCTCAATTTCGGCAGGATCTTCTTCAGCCAGATCGCGCATCGCGACAATCTCAGGATGGCGATGCAGGGCGTTGGAGTCGAAATTCATCTTCGCATCCAAGGCTATGATGTCGCCGGTGCCTGTGAGAATGAGGGGATTGATTTCTGCGAGGCTGGCATCGGTTTCCCAGAAGGCCTTGTACAAACCCTGGAACGCGACACGCGCTTTGGAAACAGACGCTGCGGGAATGCCAATTTTCACGGACAGGTCGTCTGCCTCTGCGTCGGTAAGACCCGTGGCTGGGTCTACATACACCTTGTGAATCAGCTCGGGGGTGTGCTCGGCCACCTCTTCAATTTCCATGCCGCCTTCGCTGGAAGCCATCACACACACGCGCTGGGTGACCCGATCCACGACCATTCCCACGTAGTATTCTTTCTTGATGTCTGCGCCTTCTTCAACCAAGAGACGACTTACTTTTTGACCCTCTGGCCCGGTTTGATGTGTAATCAGCTGCATGCCCAGAATCTGACTGGCGTAGGTTTTCACATCGGCCATGCTTTTGGCCACCTTCACACCACCGCCCTTGCCGCGGCCGCCCGCGTGAATCTGGGCCTTCACAACCCACACGGGCCCGCCCAACTTGTCTGCAGCAGCCACTGCTTCATCCACTGAAAAACACGGGTAACCCGTGGGCACTGCCACGCCATATTTTTTCAGGATTTCCTTGCCTTGATACTCATGGATTTTCATATAAATTCCTTGCTGGGAAAGTTAATGCGTGCCTGTGAACCGCAAGAATTGCGAACTCGAAGACAACATTTGGATGTGGAGAGTGTTTTTATTGCGTGACAGCGCAAGCGGGTTCTCGGACAAATTGCCGAGGCAAGGAGGAGGCATGCCAAGCATGCTTTGAGGGGTCATATCCATCTCTTTCTTTGCTTCTTGTGTCGTCGAATAACGCTTCGTTATACAACTAGACTATCACTTCTATGGAAACACATAAGCCGGGTGGCATCATATCA
>DASUEC010000101.1:0-8697 GCA_036275255.1 Limnobacter sp.
CCCCGGCCTTTCATGGCTTGCACAATGTCTGAGAACCGCATCTCTAACCCGGCACTTAAAATGATCAGGAACACGGCCAATTCGGTGATGCCCGCGAGGGCTGCATTCGGTTCGATGAGCCCCAGAATGGCAGGCCCCAGCAACACGCCCGCCAGAATCTCGCCAATCAGCTCGGGCTGATTGAAACGGGCAAACAGGCGGCCAAAAATTCTGGCCACAACAATCAGGAGAAGCAGGCTGGACAAGAGGGACATGATGATCGGAACAAACGAAGTCCAAGGCAGTGTAGCACCCAGCCCGACAAGTTGGCCGGCCCGGTACGATCTGTCACCAAGATGTTACTGAAGAGCGCCCCCAAATCCTTTGAGCAACACCGTGGTGAGGTCGTGCAGACCACCCATGGGCTTGCGCTGTGCAGGTGTTAATCCTTCAGAAAAACCCATGGCAAGGAAGCGGTTCAACAAAGACGGGTCACTGCACACAACAAACACAGGCACATCCCAGGAGGTTTCCTCGCGACTCACGCTGCCTGTGGGTTGGTGGTCGCCAATCAACACATACACGGTGGGGCGTGGTTCGCGCTGGGCAAAATACCCCGCCAGCCACGTGTGCGCGTAGTTGATGCTGCGGTAGTAGTCAGGGCGCATGTCATTCCACAACACCGGTTCGGCTTGGGCCTTGGCCGCCGCCGCTGCATCAAAGGGCTCATCGCTGAGCAATTTTTTCCAATCGGGCTGGTAGGGAGGCACCTGATGAAAAGGGAAATGCGTGGAAATGGTTGTGAACAAGGTGAACCGCGGCTTGGCCTCTGGCGTGCGTGGGTGCAACTGCTCCAGCCTGGGCAAGGCGTACTGGTCTGGAATCTTCCAGAACCCAATGGGTGGGCCTGGGTAGGCCAGGTCGGGCCCACTCAGGTATTGGTCAAACCCGTAGTAAACACGTTCGGCCCAATCCCACCCCACCGAGTGATACAGGCCAAACGCCTCATAGCCTTCCCGTTGAAAAACATCGATGAGGGTTGGACGCGTGGTTGTCAACAGCACGTCGTGCTTTCGCGAATCTTTCAAATCGATGCCCGAAAGCACCGAAAGATGTGCCAGGTCACTGGCACCGCCAATCGTGGGGGAGGTGAAAAACGCAGACACCACCTGTTTGCCGCTGGCAACAATTGCCTGCTCAAGCTGAGCCCGTGTGCCCTGCACGGCTTGACGGGCTTGAGGCTGATCATAGAGCACCGCACCGTAGGTTTCCAGAAACACTAGCGTGAGGTCATGCCCCCCCAGTGCGGCAAGCGGCACCCCCGATGGCGCTGCCATCGCCCGGTCAATCACGGTGCTCGGCGGCAACAACCGGGCAGCGCGGGAAGGCACCAAAATGTCCACGAGTTTTTGCAACTCCTTCGCATACACCGGCAGAACAGGCTGGCCAACCAACTGGTTGGGGGGGTGATCTTTTTTAAAACCGGTGAGCCCGGCACCCAACACCAACAGAAGCACAGCCCACAGGACTGGCGAGCGGGCCATGGGTGCCAGGCCACTGCTCACAGTGCGCAAGGCCCACCATAAGCCATGGTGTAAAGCCCACAGCAGCGCCAGCACCGCCAACACCGTCAAGACAGTGGTCCACCACGGCAGGCCTTGGGCAGTCACCCAGGCAAAGCGCGGAATCTCGGGCACATCCCAGTACAGGTTGACCGGGCGCCCCAAGATGTTGGGCACCACCACATGGGCATACCGCCCCACCACCATCATCACCAGCAACACGGCAAGCCAGCCCAGGGCTTTGCCCGAAGGCTGACCAAACAGCACACAGGCACCGGCAAGCATCACCAGCAGGCATGCAAATTCCGGGGCAAGGCTCATGCTTGGCATCACATACACGGTCGGCCAAATGGCTGTGAAGCACAGCGATGCATTCAGCAAAAGCACAGCACACACAAACCGAAACACAAACCATCCGTTCGCACGGTGCGGCGGGTTCAAGCCCGCGAGTGCGATTGGGGTGAACAAACTGCTTGAATTGGAACGCATGGTGCTGAACAACTTTTGTTTAAACGGGACGCTGCATGGCCAGGTGTCGCGACCGGGCCGGCAAAGCGCTCAAGAGCGACACCACCACAGCCGCCAGAAATGGCAGGCTTTGGGTAAGCAACACCGCACTCCAGGCAAGGTTCTCTTTGGAGTCCACCCCCAATGTGAAATACAGCGCCACCACCAAGCACAACAACGCAAGCGCCAATATGGATTCATCCCGCGCAGCCGCCAATGCGCGAAACACGGCCAGGCGACTGGCAAGCTTGGGTGTGCGTATGAATGGAATTTTTCGGCCCAGAAACAAACCCGACAAAGTGGCCCGGCCAATGGTATAGCTCAATGCCAGGCCAGCCAGGGTCGCCCCCAAGGCGGCACCCAGGCCTGTTTTAACTTGCCACAAATACAGGGTGGTGAGTTTGGTGAGCTTGAATGCAAAAAACATCAAGGGCACCACACTGATGAGCAGGGGTGGGGCGTTGTAAGCCACAGGGTCGTACAGCATCAGCCCGGACCACAACAGGGCCATGCCCACAAAAACCAGATTGAAGCCATCGGCGATCCACGGCAACCAACCTGCAAAAAAATGGTAGCGCTGCCCAGGCTGCAATTTGCTGCGTTTGAATCTCAGCAGCTCATTGGCATGCGCACGCAATATTTGCATGGCACCGTAGGCCCAGCGATGCCGCTGCTTTTTATAATCGGTGAAGGTGTCCGGGATGAGCCCCTGCCCGTAACTGCGGTCAATGTAAACTGCCTCATGGCCATGCTCAAAAATGCGCAGGCCCAACTCGGTGTCTTCGGTGATGGTGTCAACCCCCCACCCGCCAACCTCCTGCAGCACCCCACGCCTCACCATGGTCATGGTGCCATGCTGAATGATGGCGTTGCGCTCGTTGCGCGTGACCATGCCCACATGGAAAAAGCCTTTGTACTCGGCATGGCACATGGCCTTGAACAGACTTTCTTCTCCGTCCCGATAATCTTGCGGCGCCTGAACAATCGCAATGTCGGGATTTTCGAACTGGGGCGCCAGGTCTTTGAGCCAGTTGCGATGCACTTGGTAATCTGCGTCGATGACGGCAATCACCTCGGCCTGTGGGCAGGTGCGCTCCAGCGCGTAATTGAGTGCCCCTGCCTTGTACCCCGACAAGGGGCTCACATGGAAAAACCGGAAGCGTTCACCCAGCGCTTGGCAATGCGCCTGCACGGGCTGCCATGTCGATTCGCTTTTGGTGTTGTTGTCAACCACCACCACTTCAAAATTTGGGTAATCCAGTTGTGCCAGCGCGTTCAGGGTTTCGATGAGCATGGCTGGTGGCTCTTCATAGGCAGGCACATGAACAGACACAAAGGGCTGTGCCACAGGCGAAGGGGCCGCCGGGGTGATTTGAAGCAAGCGCTTTCTGGCGCGGTACCACATGGCTTCGGCCCACTCATGCGCTTCGGCCAACACGATCATGAACACACCAACCACGCCAAGCAGCAGAATCACCGAGATGCTCATGCTGACCCAGGTGTGATACTGCAAAGTGAAGTCATAAATCACATAAATGATGAGCGAGGACACCACGAAGGCATTGAACATCAGGAATGTGCGCCCGCTGTCGCGCAAAGACGCACTGTCCATCAGCAAAAACACAATCAGCAACAAGGCAACCAGCACCGAGGCGGCCGCCAAGAACTGCCATGGTGGAATGGGTATGATGGGGTTGGTTGTTTCAAACTTGGGCAAACGCTCGGCATTGAACACCCCCCAATGCCCACCCACGCTGCCTTCAATGTCTGTTTTCCAGGGCTGGTCAAAGGCCTCCATCACGTAGTACACCAAGCCTTCCTGTTGCGCCCGGTGAATGAATCGCCTCAGGAACTTGGCCTGATTGGCCTGGGAGGCATTGGCCTGTTTGATCGAGCGGCCATGGCTGGGCCAGCCCACCTCGGTGATCACAATGGGTTTGCCAGGGAACGCGGCCTTCAGCCTGTTGTACTGCTCAAAGCTGAAATTGACCGCATCATCAAGCGCCACCCCCTCCCAGAAAGGCAACAGATGCACGGCGAGGTAGTCCACGTGCTCAACCAGCTCGGGGTTCTTGAGCCACACATGCCAGGGTTCGGCGGTGCTCACCGGGATGTCAGTCTTGGCGCGAACCTCGTCAAGATAGGCTGCAAGCTGCGTCACGGTGAGTTCTTCACGCAACAAAGCCTCGTTGCCCACCACCATGCGAACCACGTTGTAAGGGGGGCCATCCGAGACCGCAAGCAAGCGCTCGACCTCTGCTGCATTGGCTTGAAGATCAGCACCCAGCCAGGCCCCCAGGGCGACGTTCAATTTGTACCGGGCCGCCAGTGCGGGAATTTCACCGAACAAACCCTCCACTGTGTATGTGCGGATGGCTTGTGCCTTGCCCTGCAAAAGGGCCAGGTCTTTGTCGATTTCTTCCCGGGTGGGGTGAACACCGTCCACCGGGCTTTGCCCTGGCTGGTAAGGAGAAAAGGCGTAGCCTGGAATGGTGTCGGCCCATGGGGGCTCTTGCGCAGGCTGGTTTACGTAGCCATACCCTCCCAAAACCAGGAGGACAAATGCAAACAAAGCAAGAATGGATGGCATCTGGATTACTTCGAAAACACAGGAGGATATTTGACAGCGTTTTTGTGCATTTTGTTTTGCATCGCCTGCAAAGGGTCGATGCCCGCCACTTGGGCAATGCGAAGGCAATAGAGCATCACATCGGCCAGCTCATCCTGCAGATGCGCGTGTTGTTGCGGATTGGCTTGAATCCGCCGGCTTTCTTCCTCGGTTTGCCACTGAAAAATCTCCACCAGCTCCCCTGCCTCGACCACCATGGCCATGGCAAGGTTTTTGGGGCTGTGGTGTTTGTTCCAGTCACGCGCATCCGCGAATGACTGGAGTTGTTCCAACAAGGAGTCCAGTGTGGGCGCTTGCATGGCATGCTCCAAAGTTAAGCATGCATTGTAACAGCGGACCTAACTCACCTCGCAGGGCAGGTGCTTGCGCAAACAATCCAGCAGTTCATCCACTTGAAGTGGCTTGGCCAGAAAGCCGTTCATGCCAAGCTTGAGGCAACGTTCGCGTTCACCCACCATCGCATGCGCAGTGATCGCCACGATGGGCACATGCCGAACATCCTCGCCACACTCACCCCGTCGAATCTTCTCGGTGGCGGTGTAACCATCAAGCACAGGCATTTGACCATCGACGAAGACCAGGTCCACGGCATTGAGTTTCAAGAAATCAAGCAACTGCTCACCATCGGACACGGCCACTGCGTCAATTCCATAGCGTTTTAACAAACCCAGGGCGATTTTTTGGTTGATGGAGGAATCCTCTGCCAGAACCACCCTGCCCTTGAACCGTTGGGATGGCGGCGTGGGGGTGCGCAAGGGCCGATGGTAGGCCTGCTGATACGTGCCTGTGACCGCATAGAGGCTTTGCAGCAGCTTGGCGGTGCTCAGAGGCTTCTGGATGGTGTAGTCCACCCAGTGTGGCTGGTTTTGATAATCCACCACCTGCCGGGTGAGTTGATCCACCAAAACCACCTTCAGGCCACGTTTGTCATGCAAGTGGCGCAGGCGGTCCAGTTGATCTGGGTGCTGGAACAGTATGCGGCGACTGACCAGCAACACATGCAAACCAGGTTCATCCAACTCAGGCATGTCAGGTTGCGAGACCTCCAGGGGCCAGGCTGTGTGCGCCATTTGCAAGGCGCGAAACTGGCTCGCCATGAAGGCCTGCATCACCGGCGTGCTCATCCAGATTCTGGGTTTGATTTGATGTGTGCTCAAGCCCATGGCCAGCACGGTCATGGGCTCTTGCATGATGCAACGCACAGGCAGGTGCACGTGAAAGACAGAGCCGTGGCCCACTTCACTTTGCACATCGATGGTGCCACCCATCAGCACCACAAGCTCATGCACAATGGCAAGGCCCAGCCCGGTGCCGCCGCGGTTTTTGGCATTCTGAAAGCATTGAACTTGGTGGAACCGGTCAAATATGTGGCTCTGCTGGTCTTTGGAGATACCGATTCCCGTGTCACGAACCTCAATGGCCAAGGCACCATGCCCTCCGGGGGTGAATGAATTCACCCGCCAGGTCACCGTGACATGCCCATGGTCGGTGAATTTGATTGCATTGCCGACCAGATTGAACAGAATTTGCCGAAGGCGCATGCTGTCCACCTCGACCAGGGTGCACAGGCTGGGTGTCGACGGGCAGATCAAGTCGATGTTCTTGCGCTCAGCCTCCAGAATGAAGCCCTGCCCCACATCATCAAAAATGGCCTCTAGTTTGCATTCATCCGGCCGAATCTCAAGGTTTCCACTTTCAAGGCTGGAGATGTCCAGGATGTCATTGAGCAGATTCAACAAGGCACCGCTGCTGGATTGCATGGTTTTCACCAAGTCGATCTGGGTGGAGTCCAGCTCGGTGTGAAGCAAAAGCTCGGCGGCACCGGCCACGCCGTTCATCGGCGTGCGTATTTCGTGGCTCATGTTGGCTAGGAACCGGGCCTGGGTGTTTCTGGCTTGCACAGCCTCGTCCACCGATTTGAGCAAAGCAGCCTGCGCACGCTCCCGTTCAAGCACCTCCAACTTCAAGCGCTCGTTCATCCGGATCAGCTCGTTCAGGTTTGGCAAGGCCAACACATTCTTGAGTTTGGGAATCAGAACGGCGGCGGTGGCAATGGACACCAAGGCGGTGAATGCCTTGGCGTAGCCCTCCAGCAAATACAAGGGCTGCCACAGGGTGAGCACACCAATCACGTGGGTAATGCCACAAGCCAGGATAAACAAAGCAAACAGGTAATAGAACTTTTGGAGGTTTCCCAGGTTCTGGCGTTTGCTGATCCAGATCAAACTGACTGGAATTGAAAAGTAGGCCACTGCGATCATCAAATCGGAGATGACATGCAGGCCCAACAGGAATGGATCCCAGTTGATGCAAAACCCGTGAGGAAGATATTCGTTGATTTGCATGCAATTAAACCTCTGTGTGTCTTGCCAATCGGGCCAACACCTCTCGCACCCGGTCAATCTCGAGCGGCTTGCTCAGGTGCATCGACATGCCACTTTCATAGGCTTGGTGAACGTCATCATCAAAGGCATGCCCGCTCAAGGCGACAATCGGCATGATGGCATTCATGCCACCCAAAGCCCGAATGGCGCGTGTGCAGTCGTAGTCATCCATCTCTGGCATTCCAATGTCCATGAAAACCATGTCATAGAGCCTGGCCTGGCAATGTTCGATGGCCTCCAGGCCAGAGGACACCTCGGTTACATCGTGGCCATCGTTGCGCAGGATTTTGCCCAGAATTTTTCGATTGACTGGCATGTCATCCACCACCAGCACGGATCGAGGCGATGTCCGGTTGGTTTTGTCTGAAAAGCCCGCACCATGGCCCGCCTTGGGCAGGCGTGCCAAAGGCAACTCAACACGAAACACCGTGCCCTCGCCCAAGGTCGAATCGAAACGGATTCGACCTTTCATGCATTTAACAATCGAATGAACAATGCTCAGCCCCAGCCCGGTGCCGCCATACTTTCTGAAGATGGAGCTGTCAGCCTGGTTGAAGGGCTGGAAGACACGGCGCTTCATGTCTTCAGACATGCCCATCCCCGTGTCTTTCACCTCAATCGTGATCTGCCCGGCATCCCGCCCATGCTCGGTGAACTGGGCCGACACACTGATGCTGCCTTTGTCGGTGAACTTCAATGCATTGGAAAGAAGATTTTGCATGACTTGGCGCAAACGGGTGGGATCGCCCAAAAACACGTCTCCTTCCCCAAAACCAGCGTGGCTCTCGTTGAAGAGCAAACCTTTGTCCTGTGCGGCAATTCGCTGCAGTGTGTTGCAAATCTTGAGCTGATCCAACAAGTTGAACGGAATGGATTCCACCCGGAACTGGCCACTCTCGATTTTGGTCAGATCAAGAATGTCGTTGAGAATCAGGGTCATGGACTGTGCATTGCGGTACAGCACATCAATGTCGTCTTTGAGCAGCGGGTCATCAATCTTCTCGCGCAGCAGGCTGGAGAAAGCAAGCACGCCATTCAATGGCGTTCTTATCTCATGACTCATCACAGCCAAAAAGGCCGATTTTTGCCTAGAAGCGAGTTCGGCCTTGTATTGCAGTTCTTTGAGCTCGGTGTAATCCTGAATCAGCACAAAAAACCCAAGCACATGGCGTTCAACAATGTTGGGAATGTAGTGCACTGCAAAATGATGCGTCCGGCCGGAGTCCATTGTGAGTGAAAAGTCAAACTGGGACGATTGACCCGACAGGGCAGCCTGCGTGTGCGGGCTGTTCAAACCAAACAACATGTCATCATCCAGCTGCTGCTCAACGCCCACCTGCAGGGGCAAAGACCGCAGCTGCCGACGCAATTCCCGCAATTGTTGATTGGAATACTCTTCCTCGGCCTGACCGTTCCAATACCCAATCATCACTGGCACCGAGTCCATGATTTTGGTCAGGCTACGCTCTGCCTTGCGCAGAGCGGCAGTCTTCATCTCGACCTTGCTCTCCAAATCCGCATTCATTTGCAAAACCGCCAACTCGGCAATTTTCCGCTCTTGAATGTCGGTGAGAGAACCGATCCACTTGCAAACTTCGTGATCTTTGAAGATGGGTTGCAATTCGAAGTCAAACCA